>JBLMYE010000211.1:0-3158 GCA_050258115.1 Deltaproteobacteria bacterium
AGCGCGGCGACCTTCTCGTCGAGCAGCTTCGGGAGAGTATACACCTTCTTCTCGTACTTGCCCTGGTTGGACCAAAGCTCGATCTGCGCCAGCGTCTGGTTGGAGAACGACGACGACATCACGAACGACGGATGCCCCATGGCGTTGCCGAGGTTCACGAGGCGCCCCTCCGACAGCAGGATGATGCGGTTACCTTTCGGGAATTCGATCTCGTCCACCTGGGGCTTGATGTTTGTCCACTTGAAGTTCTTCAGGCCCGCCACCTGGATCTCGTTGTCGAAATGCCCGATGTTGCAGACGATCGCGCGATCCTTCATCTCCCGCATATGATCGACGGTGATGATGTCGCGGTTGCCCGTTGCGGTCACGAAGATGTCGGCGCGCGGCAAGGCATCTTCGAGGGTAGCGACCTCATAGCCCTCCATTGCCGCCTGAAGCGCGCAGATCGGATCGACCTCCGACACGATCACGCGGCATCCGGCCTGCCGCAGAGAGGCTGCCGAGCCCTTGCCCACGTCTCCAAATCCGGCGACGAACGCAACCTTGCCCGCCATCATCACGTCGGTCGCGCGGCGCAGCGCGTCGACGAGCGACTCGCGGCAGCCATAGAGATTGTCGAACTTGGACTTCGTTACGGAGTCGTCGACGTTGATGGCTGGGAACAGGAGCTTCCCGGCCTCGGCCAGCTTGTAGAGCCGGTGCACGCCCGTGGTCGTTTCTTCCGAAACGCCCTTGATGTTCTGAGCGATCTCCTGGAACCACCCCTTCGGCTTCTCCTTGAGCAACCGCTTGATCAGCGCAAAGAAGATCTCTTCTTCTTCCGACCCCGGCGAGTCGAGGAACGCCGTGTCGCCCTGTTCCGCCCTCAGCCCGTGATGGACGAGCATCGTGGCGTCACCGCCATCGTCCAGGATCATGTTCGGCGTCCCGCCGCCGTGCCAGTCGAACAGCTTCGCCGTGTAGTCCCAGTATTCCGTCAACGTTTCACCCTTGTAGGCAAACACCGGGATACCGGCCGCAGCGATCGCGGCCGCCGCGTGATCCTGGGTCGAGAAAATGTTGCACGATACCCAACGGACATCGGCCCCGAGCGCCTTCAGCGTCTCGATAAGAACAGCGGTCTGGATCGTCATATGCAGCGAACCGGCGATCCGCGCACCCTTCAGCGGTTGCCGGGGTCCGTACTCCGCCCGGATGGCCATGAGTCCCGGCATCTCCGTCTCGGCAAGCTCGATCTCCTTCCGGCCGAACGCCGCGAGGCTGATGTCCTTGACGATGTAATCCTGCGCAGCGGTCATTCCGGGCTCCTCGAAAGACTGAAAGGGGGGATGGTGACAAGCAAACGCCGGTTCCTGGGGAAAGGTGGCCGACCTGCTGCCGAATTGAGCCACCGCTATAGCCCGGCCGCAGCAACCCGGCAATAACATATAAACAAGTCTTTATGTCTCAATTCGGGGAGGCTGGACGCGCGGACGTCGCCGTCGGTCCACCAAGCTCCGGGACGAAGCCCGTCAGCCGTCCCAAGAAGCTGGTGATCACGGAGGAGTGGTTCTTCACGTCGTGCAATGGCAGCAACGAGGGGCATCGAATAGGCGCAACAGCTCTAGCCCTCTTCCGCCAGTTCCTCGCCGAAACCCATCTCGACCAGAGCAACCAGCGCCTCCAGCGCCTCGGGCCCCTCCGGCCCGGAACAGCGGATATGCAACTGCGAGCCCGGTCCGGCCGCCAGCATCATCAATCCCATGATCGACGAACCGCCGACCGATTGCCCGTCGCGTGTCACGGTCACATGGGCGTTGAAGCTTTCGGCCGTCTTTACGAATTTCGCCGACGCCCGGGCATGCAGCCCCTTGCGGTTCACCACGGTGACGATGGCTTCGGGCTGCTGACTGTTCTGGATTTCGGGCATCGCGGCCAACTCACTCTAGCCTTCGCCGGACAATTCCTGGCTCGCGACCTTGATGTACTTGCGTCCAGCCTCCCGGGCGCGAGAGACGGCTTCGGCCATCGGCAATTCGCGCCTCAAAGACGCAAGTTTCACGAGAATCGGCAGGTTGATGCC
Organism: Deltaproteobacteria bacterium; assembly: GCA_050258115.1. Taxonomy (GTDB): domain Bacteria; phylum Pseudomonadota; class Alphaproteobacteria; order Rhizobiales; family Hyphomicrobiaceae; genus JAGVSR01. Next base: position 2,063 of record JBLMYE010000211.1, read on the forward strand.
CGCGATCACTTCCACCGGCGCCTCGTCCATGACCGAAATCGCCAGATTAGACGGCGTGCCGCCAAACATATCCGTCAGCACGATGACGCCCTCACCGCTGTCGCTTCGCCGCACCGCTTCCAGGATCTCGCCACGGCGCTGGGCCATGTCGTCTTCGGGGCCGATGGCGACTGTTTCGAGTTGGCTCTGGCGTCCGACGATATGTTCGAGCGCGGCTCTGAACTCGTTGGCGAGTCCCCCGTGCGTGACGATGACAAGTCCGATCATGCGGTCTTCCTTGACGCAGCGACCGGCCAGGCGGGCTGGGACGCCACGGGTCCTATCGCGGCGGGCAGACTTACAACTGTTCGTTGCCGCGCAAAAGACCCCTGGAGCCTTAGACCTAAGGTGAAATCCCCTCCCAGGGGCGGCGCGTGAGCGCCAGGGCCAGTTTCAGGGGCGCAGACGCCTCGAATGGCGCGACCCTCAGAACCGGAAGTCTGATCCCGAGCAGGGATTCAGCCGGCCAGGGGTCCGGAAAACGCTCCACCCGGTCCGCTGCGGTCAGGTCGGCCAGAAGTACGAGCCGCGCCCAGCCGATCGACGGGACCGCCATGATCCCCGATCCGCGAACTTCCAGGAGACCCTTGAGCGGCGCGGGTGCTTCGACCGTCAGCCCGTCCGTATCCCGGCGAACGGTGACCTGATCGTCGGCGACGAGTTCAAATGGCGACGTCAGAAGAGGGCCGCCCGGCAGGCCGAGAGCGCGCAGTGCCAGATCCGACTTTCCCGCCCCCGGCGGTCCACGCATCAGCACCGCCTGCCCGCTGATAGCAATCGCCGTTCCGTGCACGATCGTCGTGTCAATACCGCCGGGTGGCACCCGATCCTCCGCGCGCCGTCGTGATGAGCCGCGGTAGCCGCACGATGAAGCGCGCCCCCAGCGGCTTGCTGTCCGGCGTGGCGCCCGCGGATCGCCGGTTCTCCGCCCAGATTTCCCCGCCATGGGCATGCACGATCTCGCGCGAGATGGATAAGCCGAGGCCCGAGTTCTTCCCCCGCAGTGCTTCCGATTGCGGTCTGTCCGTATAGAATCTGTCGAAGATGATCGCGAGCC
>JBLMYE010000212.1:0-13875 GCA_050258115.1 Deltaproteobacteria bacterium
GCGGCCCTTCTCGACGCGGGCGACGACGGCGACCGGACAGCAGGCACTGCCCGTGTCGGGCCACTCCTCGTCACCCATTTCGATGATCAATCCATCAGGATAACTCATGATGCGCTGCGCCACGATGCACTCCGGCGCATCGGCTACGCATTCCGAACCGGATCCACGGCGAAACAATGTCTCGGCGGTGGGCGCGCCCGGCTTCGGCGTTCGCAGTATCACCGCTCCCAGACCCTTTTCGAGGATCAGATCGCGGCACCATTGGCCGCATTCGTCGTAAGGGAGCATACTTGGGCCGCCGGTGCGGCTGGGATCGACGGGAAGACCGTAGGATGCCTTGACGATGAGCGTCGAGACGGGGCGGACATCCGGGACGGACGTCAGGCCGTCGCGGGTTCCCGTTTCGGCAGAGACGATCCCCGCGTGGACCTGGGCGCCAGCGGCCCACAACGCGACGAACACGAGCGGCGCGAGGGCAAGGCCGAACCGGCGCGTGAGGAGACCGGCTGTTGCGACCCCGATGAGAGCGGCGCACCACAGAACATTGGCGGCGATCGGCCCGGCCTGGACGTTCAGGGACGAAATTCCGTAGGAGGCAGCAATCAGTGAGGCGAAGATGAACCCGAGGCCGATGAGGCCAAGCACGAGATCTCTGGTCGAATTTCGCGTGTACATCTTGAAAAGACGGTCCTTGCCCGCTTGCGCGCTCGTTCCTGTGAGCCTCAAGAAAAGGGCAAATCTGATGACATTATGATCGGCGATCAATGCTGCCGGATCACTCGAGGCGTCGCACGATACCTGCGATGAGGGCGGCATAGAGCGATGCGACGAAGCCCGCAAGAACATTGATGCTGATAATGATGCCAAGTGCTCTTGCCCATGTGGGGGTCAGATAGGCCGACAACAAGGTCACGACGAAATCGTCGAATGCCTGCTTCAAGCGGAAGAACAGTTCACTCGTCTGCTCGACGGTTGGAATTTTCGGCATTTCCCACACGATGCTCCAGCCGATGTCGCCCACGGTCGGCGAGGGAACGAGCCCGTAGGCGGCAAGCAGCGCCACCGCGGCGGAGAAGAGCAGGCCAAGCGGCGGCCCGAGACGAAAGAAGCCCCAGCGCTCGGGAAGGGCGTCGAGGCGAATCGCAAGGAAGCGCAGGAAGGCCGCACCGGCGTAGATGGTAAGGCCGAAGGCGACAGCGATCCAGAAAAGCCGGCTCTGGTCCGTCCCTGAAAACGTGAACAGCGCCGCGACAGCGGCCAGCAGACCTTTGAAAAGCGCCTCGCCGAAGCCGACAATCGGTACGAACAGACCGCGCAGCGAATTGCCGGGGCCGAAATAGAACGGCAGTTCGTTGCGCAGCCGCAGGACTTCCAGACGAAGACCCAAGGCGAAGGCCAGGAGCCCCGTCGTCACCGCAAACAGGACGGCGTGGGTGAGGCCGAACCAGGCGATGGCGGCGCACGCGCCGATCTCGAACAGGATCAGAAAGAGGTTCAAGATCACGCGCATCGCCGTTTTCCCATCCCGTTGCGGCGGCTCCGCGTCCGCCTCCCACCGAAGGCACCTTAGAGACGAGCCCCTCTCCTGGAAAGTCGACGGTGTTGACCTGATGGCTGGAATGGCCTTGCTGTGCGAGACTCGACTTATTGGAGACCAAGACTTCATGTCATGGGTGTTTCGCGTCGTCCTTGGCCTTGCCGCCGGATATGTCATCGGCGCCCTGCTCGGCTTCGCTGCCGTGCAGGCCTTCTCTGCCAATGTCCATGATAAGGGAGTGGAAGCGGCTATGACCGCCGCGTTCGGAACAGGGCCGCTCGGCGCTGCACTCGGCGCTGCTTGCGCGCTCCTCGTCGGGCGCCGGCACTAGCTCAGCGGTTTCACCTCTGACCGGCACACCGCATCGCCAATCCGCGTCAGCGCGGCATGAAAGGGAAATGACCTGCGGAACCAGCGGAATTCGGGTCCCGTATCGCCGACGATTTCGAGGCCTGCAGGCTGCCCGTCGAGCGCGTCATCGGCCGTGACGTCGACGATGTACTCCTGGGTTCCTTTCGCGAGCGACAGCTTGCCCTGGAAGGCGTTCCTGCGCTGCAGATCGCTGTGCGGCGTCAGTTGCATCAACTCGGATGCGCAGGCGTTCGCTCTGTCGACTTCGATGCCGCACCATCCGGCGCCGCACGCAACGATGTCGAGCACGATTAAGCACGCGCCGTTCTCGCAACGCGTGGTGTCGTTCGTGATGGCGTAGGGTGTTCCGCTCCATCGCCCGGCAAGAGATGGAGACGAAAGCGCGGCCGGACTCGCGGACGGCGCGAGCACCGTTTCTGCGGCGCTGCCGGTCGATAGCGGAAGCAGTGCCGCACTGAGGCCGCTCAGCGCGGCGAGGATGATGGGCTTCGCTCCTGCGGACATGCCCATCATGACCGATCGCGCTGCTGCCCTGCCCCATCCGCTTTCGGCACTCGCCCTGCGGGCCGCGCTGGGGCTGGGCGTGGCGCTCTCGGTCATCGTTGCAATCGTGGCGCTGGGTTCAGGGTCTGGACGCATTGCGCTGCCTTTCGAGATGTCGCTCGTCGACCGGCGGTTGCCGGTCGTCTTCCGCATCCACATGATTTCGTCGGCGATCGTCCTGCTGCTGTTGCCCTTGGCGATCGCAGTCAGGTTTCGTCCGCGGCTTCATCGCAGCATCGGATGGACGTTGGGCGCTTTCGTGGTTGCCGGAGGGCTGACGGCGATTCCCGTCGCCATATTCAGCTTCTCGTGGTGGCCGGCTCGGATCGGATTCTGCGTCCAGGGTCTCGTCTGGCTCTGGCTGTTCTGCGCCGCTGTGAGTTCGATCCGGCAAGGCGACCGCCGAGGGCACGCGCACCTGATGCTCGCCATGGCTGCCGTCACAACGGGCGCTGTTTGGTTTCGATTGGCGACAGGCACCGCCCTTCTGTTCGATTGGCCCTTTGACCCGGTCTACGCCGCCTCGGCGTGGCTTGCATGGCTGGTGCCGCTGGCGCTTGTCGGACATTACGCCGAACCGCTCGGCCGCTGGGCTTTCAAGACCCCTCCCCTCGCGCCTCGTCCGGTGATCCGCTAGAACGCCGGACATGACGATGCCCGAGACACCCCCCGCCGCCGAAGCGCTGAAACGCCTGCTATCGATCATGGCCGCCCTCAGGACACCGCGGACCGGCTGTCCGTGGGATCTTGAACAGACGTTCGAGACGATCGCGCCCTACACGATCGAGGAGGCCTACGAAGTGGCCGACGCCATATCACGGCGCGATCTCGCCGATCTGAAGGAAGAACTCGGAGATCTTCTTCTTCAGGTCGTCTACCACGCGCGCATCGCCGAGGAGCAAGGCGCTTTTCATTTCGCCGAGGTCGCGGAAGCGGTGAACGCCAAGATGATCCGGCGCCATCCACATGTGTTCGGTTCGGAGGAAGAACGGGCGGCCGGAGCTCAGCCGGATTTCTGGGCGCGCATCAAGGCCGACGAGAAAGCGGAAAGAGCAGCGGAGCGTGCGCGGCTTTCGCCGGACGCCGGGCGCATGCCTCCGGCACATGGGTCGAAGGTTCTGGCTGATGTGCCCGTCGGGCTGCCGGCGCTCACGCGCGCCGTCAAGTTGCAGGACAAAGCTGCGCGTGTCGGCTTCGATTGGCCCGACATCCGGCCGGTGTTTGGGAAGATGAAGGAAGAGATCGGCGAACTCGAAGAGGTCGCGTTCGCATTGACCACCGAACCGGAGCCGTCGGAGACGGCAGGGGGCCAGCCTGCGCCGGTCGCGAGAGCGGCGGTCGAGGAAGAACTTGGCGACATGCTGTTCGTCATGGCGAATATCGCGCGGCATCTGAAGCTCGATCCGGAGACGGCCCTGCGCGCGGCGAACGACAAGTTTACGCGCCGTTTTGCGTATATCGAGCGCCGCCTCGCCGAACAGGGCCGGACGGCGGAACAATCGACACTGGAAGAAATGGACGCGCTGTGGGACGAGGTGCGCGCAATGGATAAGCAACAGCCTCGTTAGCGGGGCCCGGCGTCCCGGGGCGGCGCCGTTTTCAATCGCGCATCCAGGCGAGCCTTGTTGTCCGGCGTCAGGCGCAGCTTGAGATGCAGCTCGCCCGTTTCCGGGTCCGTGTCGCGCGCCAGGACGTCTGCGTTCGCGTAGGTCCAGGCGAGGAGCCCGCCGTCCTCAGGCGCGATCGTGAGATCGACGATCGCATCCGCCGTGCCGAGGCGTTGATCGATTGCGTCAAGCAGGGCGGGAATGCCCTCACCCGTGATAGCCGACACGAGCACCGGCCTTCGCTCCTCGAAGCGTGCGGCATTCACCGCGTCCGTGCGTGTGGCGGGCGAGAGCCGGTCGATCTTGTTCCAGACTTCGAGGATGTGGCTGTGCGCCGGCACCGTATCGATACCGAGATCCGACAGGACCTGCTCCACGTCGGCTGCCTGGGCGTTTGCTTCGGGGTGGGAGATGTCGCGCACGTGCAGGATGAGGTCGGCCTCGATCACTTCTTCCAGCGTGGCGCGGAACGCCGCGACGAGCATGGTCGGAAGCGACGAGATAAAGCCCACCGTGTCGGACAGGATGATGCGCCGTCCGCTCGAGAGCTTCACCTCGCGCATGGTGGGATCGAGCGTTGCGAATACCTGATCCTTGGCGAGCACCGCGGCCCCCGTGACCAGATTGAAGAGCGTGGACTTGCCGGCGTTCGTATAGCCGACGATGGCGACGACCGGATAAGGCACCTTGCGGCGGCCGGCGCGGTGCAGTTCGCGGGTTTTGACGACCTGGGCGAGTTCGCGCTTGATGGATTCGATGCGGGCCTCGAGGATGCGCCGGTCAAGTTCGAGCTGGGCTTCACCGGGACCGCCGAGAAAGCCGCCACCACCGCGCTGCCGCTCCAAGTGGGTCCAGGCGCGTACGAGACGGCCCTTCTGATAAGTGAGGTGGGCGAGTTCGACCTGCAGCCGGCCTTCGCGGGTTCGGGCACGGCGGCCAAAAATCTCCAGGATCAGCCCGGTGCGATCGAGCACCTTGGCGTTCCACGCCTTCTCCAGATTGCTTTGCTGGACCGGCGTGATCGCGTGATCGACGATGACGAGGCCGGCGCCCGTTTCTTCGACGAGCACACGCAGTTCTTCGACCTTGCCTTTGCCGAAAAGTGTGGCCGGCCGGGGCGTGGCGACGGCAACGATCCGCGCATCCGCAATCTCCAGGTCGATGGCTTCGGCGAGACCCGTGGCTTCGGTCAGGCGGTCGCCGGGCGAATGCGCGACGACGGGGCCGCCGCGGCTATCGCGAACGGTATCATCTCCTCGCGCTTCTTTGAGGACCGGTACGACGACGAGCGCACGTCCGGTCGATACGCGCACGAGGTCGTGTCCTGGCGGCTTGCGCCCGGGCTTGCTGGCAACCTCGTCTGTCGTCGTTTTATCGATGGCGTTCCTGCCGCAGGGATATGCGTGAGACGGACCGCTCAGCCTTCGTCGGTGGTTTCCCCGTCCATCAGGTTGACGGGCGCGCCCGGCATGATGGTCGAGATCGCGTGTTTATAGACGAGCTGAGAGTGGCCGTCACGGCGGAGAAGAACGCAGAAGCTGTCGAACCAGGTGACGATTCCCTGGAGCTTGACGCCGTTGATGAGAAAAATCGTAAGGGGGATTTTCTGTTTGCGGACGTGATTGAGAAACGTGTCCTGAAGACTTGGAGAGCGTTCGGCTGGCATAATTTTTTCTTTCCGATTGCGATTTCGGTTCTTGTTGTTGGCAATACGCTTGGCATGTTCGATTGGCTCTAAGGGGGCTGCGCTGACGGCGCGACATCCGATGGGCAAGTCTTCTACATCCTCTCGTTCGCAGTTGCAGCAAAAATGCGGGACCGGTGTGCCGGACAGCCGGTCAGGCGGGGCCCAAAATTCGATCAATTGGCGTGATTTCTGCCAGGTCGTGAAACTTTTTCCGCAACCGCACAGTCAAGGCGCCCGGCCGGCCATCCGCGACGGCGCGTCCGTCGATACTGACAACCGGCATCACCGTAGCGGAAGCCGATGTCACAAATGCTTCTTTTGCAGCCTGGGCCTCCGCAATCGTGAACGCGCGCTGTTCGACGGGCACCTGGAGGGTTTGGAGCACATCGAGGAGGGTCGCGCGGGTGACGCCGCCGAGGATGCGGTGATCGAGGGGACGGGTGAGGACATAGCCGTCGGCCCGCACGATCCACGCGTTGCTGGACGCGCCTTCGGTGACATAGCCCTTCTCGTCGACGAACCAGGCTTCCTGCGCCGCGGACTGGCGGGCCTTCTCCTTCGCCAGGGCGGCCGGAAGCAGCATGACGGTTTTCAGATCGCACCGGGCCCAGCGCATGTCGGGGGTGCTGCGCACGGCGATCCCCTGCTCTGCCTTTGCGGCTACTTTTGCCGGGTCGATGGCGCGGGACAGGATGACAAGACCCGGCTCGGCCGTGGTTCCCGGGAACAGAAAATCGCGCGGGGCCCGTCCGCGCGTCACCTGGAGGTAGACGAGGCCGTTCCGCACCCGGTTGCGGCGGGCGACTTCTCTCAGAACATGGCGCAGGGCCGCTTCGGTCATCGGCATTGGGATGGAGAGTTCGCGGAGGGATCGCTGCAGGCGGGCGCAGTGGCGGGTAAGGTCGATCAGCGCTCCGTCCTTGATCTCGCAGACCTCGTAGACGCTGTCGCCGAACTGAAAACCGCGATCCTCGACATGAATGCCGGCCTCCGAGTACGGGAGGTAGCGGCCATTGACGTAGACGATGCGTGTCATCCCAGAAGCCTCCCGGGGGTTAGAAATAATCCGGGCTCACACGGAAAAGCTGTTCGATCTGGCGGACGCGGTCGGCGCGGGCGAACAGCACCGCCCGGTCTCCGACTTCGAACTCGGTATCGCCGGTCGGCTTGACGAGTGCGCATTTGCGCAGGATCGCACCGAAACGGATGCCTTCGCCGAGGTCGAGTTCGCGGATGGACTTGCCTACGAGACCCGAAGTTTCGAGCACTTCCGCTTCTAGAACCTCTCCTGCACCGTTGTGCAGGGTATGGACGCCGCGGATGCGTCCACGCCGGACATGCTGGAGGATGCGCGAAACCGTGACCGTCTTGGGATTGAGCTGCGCGTCGATGCCGAGCGAGCGGATCATGGCGGAATAGTTGGCGGAGTTCAGCAGGCACAGCGACGACCGGCAGCCGATCTGCTTGGCGAGGGCGGCCGTGAGCAGGTTCGTCTGGTCATCGTTCGTCACGGCGAGCAAAGTATCCGCGAAAGGCGCTTCGGCCTCCCGCAATACTTCCTCCGAGAGGGATGAGCCGTGCAGAACGACAGATCGATTGAGCTTCTCGGCGATCTCGATGGCGCGATTGCGGGACAACTCGATCACTTTGACGCGCATGTTCGCGTCGCGCTCTTCGAGTTCGCGTGCGATGAAGAAGCCGATGTTGCCGCCGCCCGCGATGATCAGCCGGCGCGCCTGGGTTTCCTCGTGGCCGAAAATCTGGAGCACGCGGCCGATCTGCGCGCCGTCGGCGATCACGTAGACGTCGTCTCCGACCTGGACCTGATCGGCCGCACGGGCGACGAGAAGTTTGCCGCCGCGCACGATGGCGACAATGGCCGCATTGAGATCCGGGAAGAGTTGGCCCAGCTGCTGAATCGGCGTGTCGATGACAGGGCAGTCGCTGCCTGCGGAGATGCCGAGCAATACGACCCGGCGATCAGCAAACGTGACCGTCTCGAAGGCGCCCGGTGTCTCCAGGCGGCGAAGGATCATCCGGGCGACCTCGATCTCGGGCGAGATCACCTGATCGATGGCCATGTTTTCGCGGTCGAAGAGCTTGCGCCACGCCGGATCGAAATAGGATTGCGCCCGGACACGGGCGATCTTCGTCGGGATATCGAACAGGGCGTGCGCCACCTGGCAGGCAACCATGTTGACTTCGTCGTGCAGCGTCACGGCGATCAGCATGTCGGCCTCGCGCGCCCCGGCCCGCTCCAGAACGTCCGGATGGGCGGCATTGCCATGCAATGCGCGTACCTCCAAGACATCGTTGGCGCGCTGGACGAGCTCGGTGCTGGCATCGACAATGGAGATGTCGTTACCTTCGGCGGCGAGGCGTTCCGCGATGCCGGTGCCGACCTGACCTGCGCCGCAGATGATGACTTTCATGACGGTCCCCGCGCGTGACGGGCCTCGATGATGTGGTTGCAGCTCCGGTCCGCTGGCGCGGGCGCGCGATCAGGACCCCAGCGGGCTACGATCACGGCCGGGTTAATGCGCTGCACGGTTCCGATCTGTGCGTCACAGGGGCCGGCCTTCCGATCGCTGGTCGGAGGAGACGCCGAGCGCCCGCAGTTTGCGATGCAGGGCGGAGCGTTCCATGCCGACGAATTCGGCTGTGCGGGAGATGTTGCCGCCGAAACGGTTGATTTGGGCAAGAAGGTATTCGCGCTCGAAGATCTCGCGGGCTTCGCGCAACGGCAGAGACATCAGGTGCTCGGCCCCGCCGTTGACGGGCAACGGCACGTTCGAACCGATTTCCTCAGGAAGCATTTCGGCGGTGATGACCGTATTGGGATCGCCGCCGGCGAGGATCATCAGCCGCTCGATGTTGTTTCTCAGTTCGCGAACATTGCCGGGCCAGTCGTGGGCCTGCAGAACGGCGATCGCATCCTCGCCGATTCGGCGGGGTGCGAGACCCGAGGCCTGCGAGAGCTGGGTGATGAAGTACTGAATGAGATCGGGAATGTCTTCGCGGCGCTCGGCAAGGCTCGGCACGCGCAGCGGCACGACGTTGAGGCGGTGATAGAGATCCTCGCGGAACCGGCCCTCGGCCATCTCGCGTTCGAGGTCGCGGCTCGTAGAGGAAATGATGCGCGCATCGACGGACACCTTTTGCGTTCCGCCGATCCGCTGGAATTTCTGCTCGACGAGAACGCGCAGCACCTTGCCTTGCGTTTCAAGCGGCATATCGGCGACTTCGTCGATGTAGAGCGTCCCGCCGTGGCTCTCCTCCAGAGCGCCTACCTTGCGCGGACCGCCGCTGCGGTCCTCGGTGCCGAAAAGCTCCTCCTCCACCCTGTCGGGCGCCATGGCCGCCGCATTGAGCACGACAAAGGGCGCGTCCGCGCGGCGCGATTTCAGGTGGATGACGCGGGCGGCGAGTTCCTTGCCGGTTCCGGACGAACCGCGAATGAGAATTCGGCTGTTGGTGGGGGCGAGCCGGTCGATCTGTCCCTTGAGCTGGTTAATCGCAGCGGACTTGCCGATCATTTCGGCTGACACGGTGGAGCGTTCGCGAAGTTCCTTGACCTCGCGCTTCAATTGCGAGGCCTCCAGGGCGCGCAAGGTGACGAGGATGAGGCGGTCGGCCTTGAAGGGCTTTTCGATGTAGTCGTAGGCGCCGCGCTTGATGGCGGTGACCGCGGTTTCGATGTTGCCGTGGCCCGAGATGATCACGACCGGGAGTTCCGGATAGGTGCGCTTGATGACGGAAAGGACTTCCAATCCGTCCAGCCTGCTGCCCTGAAGCCATATATCGAGAACGACGAGATTGGGTTTGCGTTCCTCGATGGCGCGCAAGGCCTCGTCGCTGTCCCGTGCCAGCCGGGTCCGGTGGCCTTCGTCCTCGAGAATGCCGGCGATCAGCTCTCGAATGTCGGCTTCATCGTCGACAATCAGGATATCGGCTGCCATCGAAACGTCTCCTCTCGATCGTCAGTTCATTGCCGCGCGCTGAGGCGTGGCTGGATCAATTGCAGCGGTCGCATCGGCGTCGTCGTGTGCAGAGTGCACACGCTTTGCCGGTCGGCGGCCACCGGGGGGAATGGTGATGCGCACGAGCGCGCCGCTGGTGCGGCCCGGGGCCGGCGGAGCGTCATCGAGGAACAGTGCGCCGCCGTGCTGTTCGGTGATCTTCTGCACAATGGCGAGGCCCAATCCGGTCCCTTTCGAGCCCTTCGTCGTCACGTAGGGCTCCAGCAGGCGCGAACGGTTCTGCTTGGGAAGGCCGATGCCATTGTCGATCACATCGATGTCGATGCGCTCGGGGCTGACGCGCAGGATTGTTTCAACCTGGCCTTTCACGGCCGCATTGGACTGCACGGCGCTTTCCACCGCTTCGGTTGCATTCTTGACGAGGTTGGTGACGGCCTGGGTGATGAGACGCCGGTCGAAATACATGATCACCGGCTCCGCCGGCATGACCAAGTTGTAGCTCACGTCCGGGTGGCCTTCGCGGAACAGGATGACGGATTCCTGCACGGCATCGCGCAGGTCCCCCTCCTCCATCTCGGGCTTGGGCACACGGGCGAATGCCGCGAATTCGTCGACCATGGTCTTGATGTCGCCCGCCTGGCGTTCGATCGTGGCGGTGAGTTTGTCGAAGGTTTCGCGATCCTCGACGATGAGGCGTCCGTACTTGCGGCGGATGCGTTCGGCCGAGAGGATGATCGGCGTCAGCGGGTTCTTGATCTCGTGAGCGATGCGCCGGGCGACGTCGCCCCACGCAGATGTGCGCTGGGCCGCGACGAGTTCGGAGATGTCGTCGAAGGTGACCACGAAGCCGACCGTTCCGCCTCCGGCTTCCTCGGCGGTGACACGGGCGGAGAAGGTGCGCTCCTCGTTGCCGACGATACGGTGCACCTCGACGGCGCCCTTGGCTTTGATGGACGGTTCTTCGGGGTGTTCGAAGACGGGATCGAATTCGGGCAGGACCTCGCCGATCGGCTTGCCCACGGCGTCCGCTGCTGCGAGGGCGAGAAGTTTTTCAGCCGATGGCGAAATGAGAGTGATGCGGCGTCCGGCGTCGAGGCCGATGATGCCCGACGAAACGCCGGCCAGCACCGCTTCGATGAAACTCGTGCGTTCGGAGAGTTCGGTGTTCGCGGTCACCAAGGCATCGCGCTGGCTTTTCAATTCGCGGGCCATCGTGTTGAAGGTGCTCGACAGCCGTCGCAGGTCGCCCTCGCCACGGCGCTCGGGTAACTTCACGTCGAGATTGCCCGTCGAGATTGCGCGCGCTCCGGCGATGAGGCGGCGGACGGGAGCGACGAAGCGGCTTGCAAACCACAGCCCCGTCCAGATGGCCGCGAGGAGCACCGTCATGGAAATCATCGTGTACATCAGACCGTGGGCGAGTTTCAGCCCGCCGCGGGCCCGGCGCAGGCGGTTGTACTCGTCAACACCCTGTTCGGTCCGCTGCAGGTAGGCCATGACCTTGGGGCTGACCGCACGCGTCACCAGCAGGTACTGACCTGGAAAACGCTGCAGGCGCGCCAGAGCGGCCACGCGTGCGCGCTCCAGGGACTTGATGATGGCGATCTGTCCCTTCTGGGCATCGGCGAAGGCGGCGGGCTGAGGGCTGAAGAAAGGTTCACTGTCGTCGTCGAAGGCGCTGAGCAGCAACTGGCCGCTGGGCGAGACGAGGAAGGCGCCCGATAACTCGCGCAGGCCCGCCTGTGCAATGAGAAGCTGCTTCAGGGCCTCGGGCTTGTCGGCCACGTCATCGGCGCTGGCGTCGATGTCGCGCGCCATGTTGGCGACATCGGTGCGGATCACCGAGCCGTGCTCCTCGAGATAGGACTGCGCGACTTCGAGCGAGTTGTCTATGATTGCGCGGGTACGCGTCGTGAACCAGCTGTCGATTGCACGTGAGAAGGTCGTGGTCGCGGCGACGGCGAGCCGGATCGCTGGCAGCGCGGCGATGATGGAGAACAGGCCAACGATGCGCACATGCAGGCGTGCGCCCGGTACGGAGGCACGCCACGCCCGCCACAGCCCGATCCCTTGCCAGAGCAGGATGACGATCATCGCGACGATCAGGGCGATGTTGACGAGAAGAGCTCCGAGCACCACGTCGTCGCGCGGGGTGATCGGTGTCAGCCCGGTCAGGATCAGGTAGGTCGCCAAGCCTGAAATGACGGATAGAACGACGGTGACGAGGCCGATCCAGAACGCGCGGCCTGTCGGGTCGAGCGACGGCACCTCGGTGGGACCGGCAGCGGCCAGGAAGGGGGCTTTCAGTCTTTCACTCACCATCACGCCGGCCGATCGTTCCGCTGTGTCCCGCGCACGTGTCACGTCCGGCCGGATAGGCCGCCGCTCCAAATGCGAATTCGTCCGGTGTGTGCCTTTCGGCACGCCTAGCCCGGTTTCAGAGGCACCGGCGCAACGCTGAAAATGGATTATGGAGCACCCTGGTCACAAAAACCAGTCAACTGTGACATTTTCGCGACAAGATCGTCAACCGGCTATTGCAATCGGAGCCGGTGCTCATGGCAGAGGCGTGCGAAATACCTTGATATTGAGTTCCTTGATGCGGCTGCGCAGGGTGTTGCGATTGAGACCGAGAAGTTCGGCGGCACGGATCTGGTTGCCGCGCGTGGCGGTCAACGCCGCCGACAGGAGCGGATATTCGACCTGCCGTATTACCCGGTCATAGAGGCCGGGCGGAGGAAGATCGGTTCCGTATTCGCCAAAATAGCCGGCGAGGTGGCGCTCGACGATTTCGGACAGATCCTTGGCGTTCGCGGTTGCCGCCGGCAGCCGGGCCGGAATGGCCTCGGCCAGTTCCTGTTCGATGATCGGCGCGGTGATGAGATCCTGCGTGTGCAGGGCGGCGACACGGCGCACGAAGTTTTCCAGTTCGCGCACGTTTCCGGGCCAGGGATGCTGCTTCAGGCGATCGATGGCGGCCTGCTCGATCGACTTCTGGCCAAGACCCTCTCGGGCGGCGAGGCGCAGGAAGTGGCGCGTCAGGTCGCCGATATCTTCCGTCCGCTCGCGCAAAGGCGGCAGGCGGAGCGGGACCACGTTCAGGCGATAGAACAGGTCCTCGCGGAACAGACCCTGCTGAATCTGTGAGCGCAGATCGCGATGGGTTGCCGCGATGATGCGGACGTTGGTGCGGATCGGCGTGCGCCCGCCGACGGTCGTGTATTCGCCCTGCTGAAGCACGCGCAGCAGGCGCGTCTGGGCCTCGAGCGGCATGTCGCCGATCTCATCGAGGAAAAGCGTGCCGCCCTCGGCCTGCTCGAAACGTCCCTGGGTCCGTGCCTGGGCGCCGGTGAAGGCGCCTTTTTCGTGCCCGAAGAGTTCGCTTTCGATGAGTTCGCGCGGAATCGCCGCCATGTTGATGGCAACGAACGGGCCCGATTTGCGTTTGCCGTGATCGTGAAGGACGCGAGCGACGAGTTCCTTACCCGTACCGCTTTCGCCGGTGATCATGATGGTGAGTTCGGTCTGCGTCAGACGGGCGAGCGCTCGGTAGATGTCCTGCATGGCCGGGGAGCGGCCGATCAGGGGCAGTTCCTCGGTCTCGGCCGCATCGGGAGCACGCTGGGGTTTGCGGCCGGGAGCGGCGAGCGCGCGTGAGACGACCGATACGACTTCCGCGAGATCGAACGGCTTCGGCAGGTATTCGTAAGCGCCCTTTTCGGCCGCGGTCAGCGCCGTCATCAGCGTGTTCTGCGCGCTCATGACGATGATGGGGAGATCGGGACGCAGCTTCTTGATACGCGGGATGAGGTCGAACGCATTCTCGTCGGGCATCACGACATCGGTGATGACCACGTCGCCCTCCCCCTGGCTCACCCAGCGCCAGAGCGTCGCCGCGTTGCCCGTCGCGCGCGGAGCATAGCCGGCGCGGGCGAGAGCCTGATTGAGCACCGTGCGGATCGCGGTGTCGTCGTCGGCAATGAGGATCGTGCCACGCGCCATCTCATCATTCTCCTGGATCGGTAGGCCCGCGCTTCTGCTCTTGCATGGGCAGAAGGACACGGAAGACGGTCCGGCGCGGCTCGCTGTCGTATTCGATGATGCCACCGTGATCGCCTATGATCTTGGCGACGAGTGCCAGTCCGAGAC
>JBLMYE010000213.1:0-4425 GCA_050258115.1 Deltaproteobacteria bacterium
CCAACCCGACGCTCGCCTCCACGATCCTGCGCACGCGGCCGGCTGCGGCCAGGCTTTTCATTGGATTGGCCGCGCAGACCTGCGCCGCCGGTGACTGCACACTATGGATGTCCATGAGAACAACTCGCGCCGGAGGGATCGATGCCATCGACTTTAGGAGCGCAAGCCACGCCCTGCCTCGCTGGAGATACGCGCTCGGTGAACGGCGGGGATAAATGGAAATTATTTCCGGTGCCCGGGACTAATCCCCGGCCTTCGAGGCCATGCGAGTCTTTCATGCACGACGCGATGGAGGCCCGCCGTGACGTCCCGGCCCAAACCCCGGCAATCAACCAGCCTTCAGATCCTGACGCGAAAGGCGGAACTGATGCGGCTCCTGCCGCTCTGGCCGCACGAAGTCGCAGACCGCAGTCCCACGGGCGACCAGAAACTGCTCTCCGTTCTACGCCGCGCGCTGCGCGCAGAGCGCAACCGCGGTCTCGCAGGTCACTGGGCCTACGACCTGTCACGTCATGCGCAACTGCTGGCCCTCTACCGCGAAGAATGCCGGCGTCAGAAAGACAAACCCGCGCGCATCAAACTAAAAACCGGCAACCACTAATCGCGCTCTTTGCGCGTCCCGAGCCCCATCTTCTTGGCAAGATCGGAACGGGCGCGGGCGTAATTCGGCGCAACCATGGGATAGTCCGGCGGCAGCCCCCACTTCTCGCGATACTCTTCCGGCGACAGGTTATAGTGCGTCCTGAGGTGCCGCTTCAGCGACTTGAACTTCTTTCCGTCCTCCAGGCAGACGATGTGATCTGGCATCACGGACCGCTTCACAGCAATTTTCGGCTTCGGCTCGTCCCGTTCCGGCGCCGATGCGGCACCCGTCACCCGGCTCAAGGCGGCATGCGTCTCGCTGATCAGCTGCGGCAGATCGCTGGCGCTCAGAGAATTCTTGCTGACGAACGCCGAGACAATCTGGGCGGTCAACTCGACGAGACTAGGTTGGCCTTGATCTTCCATTTCTCCCCCCGACCGCGAAACATCTTCAGTTTTTCGCCGCGATTCACAAGTATTCAATTCAATCAGACGGCATGTCGCAAGTGAAAGTTGCAAGTCACTCAATAAATAAATTTTGAGCCGCCGGCCTCGTCGCCCCCCACGCGCGGCGTCGCGGCCGATCATCTGGCCAGCTTCACTGCAACCGGGTACGACACGATCCTCACCCGCCCTCAGAACCTGCGCGCGGCGTCCCACGTCATTAGTCAACGAGGTTGTCGTGACACTCCCCCTCCCGCCTTACGCCGCTGAAAAGTCCCACGCCACGACCTGGCATGGCGTCCCTTTGGCCGACCCCTTCCACTGGCTGCGCGCAGACAACTGGCAGGAGGTCATGCGCGACCCCGCCGTTCTCGACCCGGAGATCCGCGCTTATCTCGAAGCGGAGAACACCTTTGCCGATGCCGTCCTCGCCGACACCGCGGCGCTTCAGAAGACTCTCTTTGAGGAAATGAAAGCGCGCCTGAAGCCAGACGACCGCACCGTTCCGAGCCCGGATGGCCCGTTCGAGTATTTCTCCAGTTTCGCAGCCGGCGGGCAATACCCGCGATACTGCCGCCGCCCGCGCGGTGGTGGCGACGAGGCCGTACTCCTCGATGGCAACGCCGAGGCTGCCTCGAAAACCTATTGGGATCTCGGCGCCGCAACCCACAGCCCCGATCACCGACTTTTGGCCTATTCAACCGACGACAAAGGGTCCGAACTCTACACCGTCCGTATTCGCGACCTCACGACCGGCGAGAACCTGCCGGACGAGATCGCTGACGCGCGCGGAGATATCGCCTGGGCCAACGACAGCCGCACGCTTTACTACATCCGCGTCGATGCCAATCATCGCCCCCGCGCGATCTGGCGCCACACCGTCGGCACGCCGGCGAGCGCCGATGATCTCGTGTACGAAGAACCGGATGAGAGTTTCTTCCTGGCGCTCGGCCGCACCCGCTCGCGCGCCTTCGTTCTCATCAACGCCCACGACCATCAGACCAGCGAATTTCACGTCATCGACGCGAACGATCCGTCCGCAAAACCGCGTCTCGTCGCCCGGCGCATCACGGGACATGAATATGACGTCGAGCATCACGGCGATCGCTTCATCATCACCACCAACTCCGAAGGCGCTGAAGACTTCCGCATCGTCGAGGCGCCCGTCGGATCCCCGCGAATGGAGAACTGGAAGGAGATCGTTCCACACCGCACCGGCCGCCTCATCATCGAGACGGCGGTGACAGAGCAACACATCACGCGGCTGGAACGTGAAGACGGACTGCCCCGCATCGTGGTCCGCCGCATTGCAGATGGAGCCGAGCACCCGATTGCGTTCGCAGAAGAGGCCTACTCTCTCGGTATGGCCGGCGGCTATGAGTTCCACACAACCACGCTCCGCTTCACGTACTCGTCCATGACGACTCCAGCGGAAACCTACGACTACGACATGGCGACCCGCGACCGCGCTCTGCGCAAGCGCCAGGAGATCCCCTCCGGTCACAACCCCGACGATTACGTTACACGCCGCCTCTTCGCTCTGGCACCCGACGGCGAGCGCGTGCCGGTGTCTCTGCTCTACCGGAAATCGACCCCTCTCGACGGCACTGCGCCGGCCTTTCTCTACGGCTATGGCGCCTACGGCATCTCGATGCCCGCGTCCTTCTCGACCGGACGCCTTTCGCTGGTCGATCGCGGTTTCATCTATGCCATCGCTCACGTCCGGGGAGGCAAGGACAAGGGATACCGCTGGTACAAGGACGGCAAAGCCGAAAAGAAGACCAACACTTTTACCGACTTCATCGCAGCCGGAGAGCTGCTGGTCTCAGAAGGACTGACGACGCGCGGCCGCATCGTCGCCAACGGCGGCTCTGCCGGCGGGATGCTCATGGGCGCTGTCGCCAACATCGCGCCAGACCTGTTCCTCGGGATCATCGCCGACGTGCCGTTCGTGGACGTCCTGAACACGATGCTCGACAAGGACCTGCCGTTGACGCCGCCGGAATGGCCCGAGTGGGGCAACCCGATCGAAAGCGCGGCCGACTTCGCGACCATCCGCTCCTACTCGCCGTATGACAACGTGACGGCGAAAGCCTATCCGCACATTCTGGCGACCGGCGGTCTCACCGACCCGCGCGTCACCTACTGGGAGCCTGCCAAATGGGTCGCGAAGCTGCGCCGCTTGAACACGAGTGACAACCTGGTCCTGCTGAAAATCAATATGGGTGCGGGCCACGGCGGAGCTTCGGGGCGTTACGAACGGCTGAAGGAAACCGCGCGTGATTTCGCTTTCGCTTTGAAAATCGCGGGCCATGCGGCCGCGCCCACCGGTCCTGGCTGAAAATGATGGCGGCGCTTCCTTGGATGAAGCGCCGCCATCGCTGACCGAAGGGATGTCGCGTCCTGATCCTTATTCCTGGATCACCACAGTCTTCTTATCGCTCGACCTGGTCACGATCGTCACGAGCGATCGGCCAATCTCGTTGAAGGCTGTCTTCAGAGCATCGCCGTCATACGGGAAGTAGTACTTGCCCGGCGAAGCACACGCGATCAGCGTCTGGCGAGCAGGATCGGTTTCGTTCGTGCTCATGTCGAAGCCGATCGTGTAGACGGTGATGCCCTTGGCCTTCATCTCGTTGCAGATCGCGATGGCTTGAGTGGACGCGCCCGGGTCGACCCAGTTCGAGTTATACTGCCCGTCCGTCATCAGCACCGCGGCCTTGATCGTTTCCGTGCCGTTATACTCCGCGACGTCGATATGCCCCGTGCTCCAGAAGCGGTTCCACTCCGGAGAAAGCATGTAGTAGCTCCAGGCCGTGCCGACGTGACCCGCCGTGCCGTTGAGCGGCGCGAAAGTGTCGATATGATCCTTCAGAGCCTGCTTTTCGGTGGTCAGCGTCTTGATCTCGGGGATCGAGCAGTTGTTCGTCTGCGACGAGCTGTATTGCGTCGACAGGCTCGAACCCGGAGAGAACACGCCCACATATTTATTCGGTCCCACGATCGCATCCGTGTAACGCTCCGTGCCCTGCCGCTCGGTCACGCAGTTCCGCTGGTAGCGAGTCGAGAACACCGGATCGACCCGCGTCGTCAGAGCAGGCACCAGATATTGGGTCTGACCACTTTGGACGCGGCGCTGGAATGTGTTGTTGCAGAAGTCTGTCGCCTGGGAATTCGTGTAGCTGCTGTAATCAACCACAGACCGGACGCGGCTGCGGCACGTGCTCAGCGAAACCCACGTCGCCGTCGATGAAGCTGCGAAGATGTTCACCGTGCGGGTGCCGGTCTGAATTTGCGCCACCGGCGCGAAGCCGGTCGCCGCGGCAGCGTACGAGCCGACGTTGACGCGATCCGAGAACGGGACGAGACCAACGCGGCGGTTATCCACGGCGGCGTCGT
>JBLMYE010000214.1:0-5424 GCA_050258115.1 Deltaproteobacteria bacterium
CAAGGTTGGAACGGAAAATGGCCGGCATTGGCGCCGGCCAGCCGGACGCGACCGGGGCCGGCTATCCTGGAGCCCCGGCTTGACGGGCGTTCAGCGCGGCAGGGTGGTCGATCCCATCAGCGCCTTGTCGATGGCGTGCGCCGCCTGCCGGCCTTCGCGGATGGCCCAGACGACGAGGCTCTGACCGCGGCGGACGTCCCCGGCAGCGAAAAGCTTGTTGTCGCCCGGCAGCTTGTAGTTCTTCTCGTCGGCATCGAGGCCCTTGAAACGGCCGCGGGGAACGATCGGCAGGGAGAGCTCTTTCACCACGTCGTTCTCGACCGGCCCTGAGAAACCCATCGCCAAAAGAACGAGATCGGCATCGAGGGTGCCTTCGCTGCCTGGAACCGGCTGCATTTTGTCGTCGACGCGGGTGTAGTGGAGCTTGCGAACGACCCCGTTCTCGCCCTCGAAGCCGGTCGTCGAAATCGAGAATTCGGTTTTGGCACCTTCCGCCTGGGATGTGGAGATGCGCAGCTTCATCGGCCAATGGGGCCATGAGAGCGCCTTGTTCTCCTTCACCGGAGGCCTCGGCATGATCTCGAGCTGGGTGACGCTTTTTGCACCCTGCCGGAACGAAGTGCCGATGCAGTCGGAACCCGTGTCGCCGCCGCCGATGACAACGACGTGCTTGTCGCGCGCGGAAATCTCACGCGTTTGAGGGCGCTGTTGCTCGCCGGCGACGCGACGGTTCTGCTGGGGCAGGAAATCCATGGCGTAGTGAATACCATCCAGGTTCCGTCCGGAAGATTTGGCGAAGAAATCGAAGGGATGCTCCGAGCCCATCGCGAGCAGAACCGCGTCGTGCTTCTTCTCGAGATCGTGCGCGCTGATATCGCGTCCGATGTGAACGCCGCAATGGAACGTCACGCCCTCGGCTTCCATCTGCTTCACGCGCCGGGCAATGATGTCCTTCTCCATCTTGAAGTCGGGAATGCCGTAGACCAGAAGGCCGCCGGGGCGTTCGTTCTTCTCGTAGACGTGGACGTCGTGGCCCGCGCGCGCGAGCTGCTGGGCGGCCGCCAGACCTGCGGGACCTGAGCCGATGATCGCGACCTTCTTGCCGGTCTTATTCTCCGGCGGCTCTGGCACCACCCAGCCTTCCTGCCAAGCGCGATCGGCAATCGCCCCCTCGATCGATTTGATGGTGACCGGCGCGTCGTCGATGTTCAACGTGCACGCGGCCTCGCAAGGCGCAGGGCAGATGCGGCCGGTGACCTCGGGAAAGTTGTTGGTCGAATGCAGGTTCATCGCGGCCTGCTTCCAGTTTCCGCGATAAACGAGATCGTTCCAGTCGGGGATCTGATTGTTGACCGGGCAGCCGTTGTGACAGAATGGAATGCCGCAATCCATGCAGCGCGAGGCTTGCGTCTTCAGTTCGGTTTCCGCCAGCGGCACCACGAACTCGTGCCAGTGCTTGATGCGGCTTTCGACCGGCTCGTACTTGCGGTCGGCACGCTCGAACTCCAGAAACCCGGTCGGCTTACCCATCGTCTTCTCGTCTTTCTTTCGCGTCTCAACGAACGGCTGTTTCAGGTTGGTCGAAGTTCAAGCCTGGGGGCGGGACTTCTCGCCCCCAGCCTCGGAGGATTTGGCGAGGTCGGCCAGCGCACGGCGATACTCCACCGGCATGACCTTGCGGAACTTCGGCAACCATGAGCCAAAATCCTTGAGGATCGTTCTGGCCTTCTGTGAATTCGTATAGTGGGCGTGCCGAACGAGAAGTGCGTGAATGCGCTCCACGTCGCCCGAACGCATGTCGCCCATGACCGATTTCAGCGCCACGGCGACTTCGCCGCCCTGCTTGGCGAGGGCCTCCATAGAACCCGGGTCGGCGGTGAACTTTTCCAGTTCGACCATTTCCTTGTTCAGGCGGCTTTCGAACGCACCATCCTCATCGAGGACATAGGCGACGCCGCCGGACATACCAGCCGCGAAGTTGCGCCCCGTTGGCCCGATCACGAGCACGCAACCGCCTGTCATGTACTCGCAGCCGTGATCGCCGGTGCCTTCCACCACGGCCGATGCGCCGGAGTTGCGAACTGCGAAGCGTTCGCCCGCGATGCCGCGGAAGTAGCATTCGCCTTCGATAGCCCCATATAGCACGGTGTTGCCGACGATCATGCTCTCTTCAGGGATGATGCTGGACTCGGGCGCGGGACGGACGATGATCTTGCCGCCGGAAAGTCCCTTGCCGACATAGTCGTTGCCCTCGCCGACGAGATCGAGCGTCAGTCCGCGCGCGCCCCAGGCGCCGAAGGCCTGACCGGCGGTTCCCTTAAGCGTCAGCCAGATTGTATCCTCAGGCAGTCCCGCGTGGCCGAAGCGCTTGGCGATCTCACCCGAAAGCATCGCGCCCGTCGAACGGTCGACGTTCTTGATGGCGATCTCCGCTTTGACCGGCTGCTTCGTTTCGAGCGCAGGCCGCGCAATCTCGATCAGCTTGTTATCGAGCACCTTCTCCAATCCGTGGTTCTGGCGCTCGCAATGATAGATTTTAACGCTCGCGGGCACATCCGGCTTGAAGAACAGGTTGGTGAAGTCGAGACCGCGCGCCTTCCAGTGTTCGATCGCGCGTTCCTTGTCGAGGATGTCGGTCTGGCCGATCATCTCGTCGACGGTGCGGAAGCCGAGCGATGCCATGATTTCGCGGACTTCCTCGGCCACGAAGAAGAAGTAGTTGATAACGTGCTCGGGCTTACCCGTGAACCGCGCGCGCAGAACAGGGTCCTGCGTGGCGACGCCAACGGGACAGGTGTTCAAGTGGCACTTGCGCATCATGATGCAGCCGGCGGCGATGAGCGGCGCGGTGGCAAATCCGAACTCGTCGGCTCCCAGAAGCGCACCGACGACCACGTCGCGGCCCGTGCGCAATCCTCCGTCCACCTGAACGGCGATGCGCGAACGCAGCCGGTTGATGACCAGCGTCTGCTGGGTTTCTGCCAGCCCGATCTCCCACGGCGAGCCGGCATGCTTGATAGACGTGAGCGGCGAGGCGCCCGTCCCACCTTCATAGCCGGAAATCGTCACATGATCGGCGCGCGCCTTTGCGACACCTGCCGCCACCGTGCCGACGCCGACCTCGGAAACAAGCTTCACCGACACATCTGCGGCCGGATTTACGTTCTTCAGGTCGAAGATCAGCTGAGCCAGATCTTCGATCGAATAGATGTCGTGGTGCGGCGGCGGCGAGATCAGGCCGACCCCCGGCGTGGAATGGCGCACCTTGGCGATGTTGGCATCGACCTTGTGGCCGGGCAACTGGCCCCCCTCGCCGGGCTTGGCTCCCTGGGCCATTTTAATCTGCATCATGTCCGAGTTGACCAGATACTCGGTGGTGACGCCGAAGCGGCCGGACGCGATCTGCTTGATCGCTGAGCGCATGCTGTCACCGTTCGGGAGCGGCTGGAAGCGATCGGCCTCCTCCCCGCCCTCGCCCGTGTTCGACTTCGCGCCGATCCGGTTCATGGCGATCGCCAGGGTGGTGTGCGCCTCGCGGCTGATGGAGCCGAAGCTCATGGCGCCCGTCGCAAAGCGCTTGACGATCTCCTTGGCGGGCTCGACCTCCTCGATCGGAACCGGCTTGCGGCCCATTTCCTCGGCGGAGCGGATCCTGAACAGGCCACGCAGCGTGTAGAGCTGCTCCGACTGATCGTTGATGGCCTTCGCAAAGTCGCGATAACGCTGCGGGATGCGTCCGGCGGTGGCATCCTCCACCGGCGTTCCGCGGACGGCATGCTGCAGGTCGGCCACCGTCTGCGGGCGCCAGACGTGGGCCTCGCCGCGGATTCGGTAGGCATAGTCGCCGCCGACATCGAGCGCATTCTCCAGGACCGGGCTGTCGCCGAAGGCAAGGTCGTGACGGTCAACCGTCTCGCGGGCGATCTCGCGCAGGCCGATGCCTTCCACCTGCGTGTGCGTTCCCGTGAAATAGCGATCCACGAACGACTGGCGCAGGCCGACGGCGTCGAAGATCTGAGCCCCACAGTAGGACTGGTATGTCGAGATGCCCATCTTGGCCATGACCTTGAGCATCGCCTTGCCCACGGCCTTGATGTACTTTTTCTTCACGTCCTCCGCGGTCAGTCCGCCGCCCAGTTCAGGCAGCATCTGCTCCAGCGTTTCGAAGGCGAGATACGGGTTGATCGCTTCCGCGCCGTAGCCTGCAAGCGTGCAGAACTGATGCACCTCATGCGCCTCGCCGGTTTCGACGACGAGGCCGACCGACGTGCGCAGTCCCTGCTTGATGAGGTGATGGTGGACAGCCGACGTCGCGAGCAGCGACGGGATGGCGATCCGGTCCGGTCCCACGGCGCGATCGGACAGAATGATGATGTTGTAGTCCTTCGAGCGGACCGCCTCTTCCGCTTCAGCGCACACCACGTCGAGAGCGGGGCCCATGCCGGCCGCGCCCTTCTCGACAGGATAGGTGATGTCGAGCGTGATCGAGTTGAAGTGGTTGTCCTTAACCTCGCCGATGGCACGGATGCGTTCCAGATCCTCGTTGGCCAGAATGGGTTGCGTGACCTCGAGGCGCTTGGTCTTCGACGTGCCTTCCAGATCGAGAATGTTGGGACGCGGACCGATGAACGACACGAGGCTCATGACGAGTTCCTCGCGGATGGAATCGATCGGCGGGTTCGTCACCTGTGCAAAGTTCTGCTTGAAGTAGGTGTGCAGAAGCTTCGGCTTGGATGACAAGGCCGAGATCGGCGTGTCGTTGCCCATGGAGCCGATCGCCTCTTCGCCCTTGGCGCCCATGGGCGTCATGAGGAACTTGAGGCTTTCTTCCGTGTAGCCGAACGCCTGCTGGAGATCGAGCAGGCTCACGTTCGTCTTCTTCGCCGGCTTCTTGGGTGGCAACGGAAGATCGGAGACCATGATCTGCGTGCGCTTGACCCAGGTCTCATAGGGATACTTCTGGGCGATCTCGGCCTTCAGTTCCTCATCCGAGATGATGCGGCCCTTCTCGAGATCGATGAGCAGCATCTTGCCCGGCTGCAGGCGCCATTTCTTAACGATGTCGGCCTCGGGAACCGTCAACACGCCCGACTCCGACGACATAATGACCACGTCGTCCTTGGTGACGAGGTAGCGCGCGGGGCGCAGACCGTTGCGGTCGAGTGTGGCGCCAATCTGGCGTCCGTCGGTGAAGGCCATCGCGGCCGGCCCGTCCCACGGCTCCATGAGACATGCGTGATATTCGTAGAAGCCCCGCCGTTTGGCATCCATCTGCGGGTTGCCGGCCCACGCCTCCGGAATGAGCATCATGGCCGCGTGAGCGAGTTTGTAGCCGCCGAGGTAGAGGAACTCGAGCGCGTTGTCGAAACATGCGGTGTCGGACTGGCCTTCGTAGGAAATGGGCCAGAGCTTGGAGATGTCGTC
>JBLMYE010000215.1:0-3777 GCA_050258115.1 Deltaproteobacteria bacterium
TCGTCTAGGCGGGCTTTTCGCGCCGATCAGCCGCGAGGGCAGTCTCGTCCTTAACAACGCGCTGCTTTCCGTCGCGTGTGCCACGGTGCTGGTGGGGACGCTTTATCCGCTCGTGCTGGAAGGCATCACCGGCGAGAAGATTTCCGTCGGTCCGCCGTACTTCAACATGACATTCATTCCGCTGATGCTGCCGCTGCTGCTGGCGATGCCTTTCGGGCCGTTGCTAGCGTGGAAGCGCGGTGATCTCAGAGCCGTTGCTCAGAGACTCGGCTTTGCCGCAGGGCTTGCGGTTTTGCTGACGGTTGTGGCGGCGGCGGCTCACGGGCGGGGACCGTGGCTCGCGCCGGTCTGCGCTGCGCTGGGCCTGTTTGTTCTGTTCGGCGCGATCACCGACCTTCTCCAACGCGCCCGGTTCGGCGCCGTTTCGCGGGGAGAGTTCCTGCGGCGCCTGCTCAATCTTCCCCGGTCGGCCTATGGCACGGCTCTGGCCCATGCAGGCATCGGTATCATGGTGCTCGGGATCGTTGGAACGAGCGCCTATCAAACCGAGAATATCATTGCGTTGATGCCGGGCGAACGCGCGGAAGTCGGCGGCTACGAATTGGCGTTCAAAGGTATTCAGCCGTCGAAGGGGCCGAACTACTCCGAGCAGATTGCCACTTTCGAAGTGACGCGGAACGGGGCTCCGGTGACGACGTTGATGCCGTCGAAGCGGCTTTACACCGCGCCGCCCCAGCCGACCACTGAGGCCGGCATTTATCCCGCGTGGACGGGAGATCTCTATATCGCGCTCGGGGACGAACAGCCGAGCGGCGCGGTGGCGCTACGCCTCTACTTCCATCCGCTTGTCCGGTTCATCTGGATCGGTGCGGTGATCATGTTCATCGGTGGTGCGATCTCGCTCAGCGACCGCCGTCTGCGTGTCGGCGCGCCACAGCGGTCGCGGCGGGCCCGTGTCGCCGCGGTTCCGGCGGAGTAGGGGTGATGAGCTGCTTTCGAAGAATATTCTTCGTTGCCGCCACGGTACTCATGCTGTTCGCGATGCAGTCAGTCCCGTCCGCGGTTGCGGTTCAGCCCGACGAAATTCTTGCCGACGCCGCCATGGAGAAGCGCGCCCGCGCGATTTCGGCGGGATTGCGCTGTCTCGTCTGTCAGAACCAGTCGATCGACGACAGCGATGCGCCGCTTGCCAAAGATCTACGTGTTCTGGTGCGCGAACGGCTGGTTGCGGGGGACAGTGATAGCCAGGTGGTGGATTACGTGGTCGCGCGCTACGGGGACTTCGTTCTGCTGAAGCCGCCCATGAACACGCATACTCTGCTTTTATGGCTGGCACCCCTGATGCTTCTGGCAGGGGTGGTCGTGTTCATCTTCCGGCGTTTGTCGAACTTGTCGGCGGTTCCGGCGACAGCGGTGCCATTGAGCGACCAGGAGCAGGCTGCCCTTGATCGTATACTTAAGGATCGCGGCGGTGACGGATCGGCCGGCTAGGGCTGGTGCGGTTGCACGGTTGGAACGCTTCCAGTCTCGACCGATGCTGGATCGAGTCCCGTTAACGAGGCGCCGGCGATCAGGGCTTCTAGACGGCGCAAGATTTCAGTGCTGGCGATTCCCGTGCGCGGCTGCCTTTCGGAAGCTTCGAATTTTTCAATCGCGAGGCGCAAATCGGGTGAGTAGCGGCCATCACGCGGGCCCCGGTAGTAGCCCGCTGAACCAAGCGCGGTTTGTAGTCGCCTAATGGTGGAGGCTGATGTGAGAATTTCCACATTGGCAAAATGGTTTTTCTGATCGAGGAAGGCCACGGTGCTGACGCCCGTGTTGGCAATCGTGTCGGAGCGGTAGCGGTGCAAGACCTCGCCAGACTGCATCAGGACCTGGGACTGAAGGTAGGTACCCACGTTGATACCGACGACCTGGGGGCCGCGCGGTCCGTCGACGAGGAGCGGCGAACCCGATGACGCGCCGCCTGTGTCGCAGGTGTGCAGGATCAGTGCGCCGGCGTCGGAAAAATCACCGGCGATGATGTGGCCTCTCACTTTCTGTCCGAGGCGGCGCACGGCGCACGGGGGGCTAAGTGTGAGCCTCCAGTTTCCGAAGTCGCCGTGATATCCCACCTGGTAGATCGGCCGGGCTTCGTCGTCCGCCGATAGTTCCGCGGGCCGTCTGTTGACAAGAGGTAATCCGCCCGACCGGCAGACCGGTGAGGCGAGCCGCACGAGCGCCCAATCTCTGGTCGCATCGATGGGCGGGGTCGTGGAAAGGCTTGTCGTTCCGCTGAGGATGTTCTGGGCGGCCGCGCCACGGTCCGCGCCCGCGATCCGTACGCCTGCCGCACGTCTGTCCATGGAACCCAACCGGAAGGTGACCTGGGCCAGTGGAACAGGCTCCTGGCCTCGCGTGCGATAGAAGCAGTGAGCGGCCGTCGCGACGGTGGATTGATCGACGCAGAACGCCGTGCAGACGGAGCGGGAACGCGGCTCGTAGAGAAGCCCGATCTTCTCTTCCAGAGCCTTCATGCGCGAGGGCAGCGGCGTCCGGTCATCCGGTCCGAAAACGGCAACAGGCTGAATTAGTCCATTATCCGTGTGCCGATTTGGAACATGGCCCGCGGCCCTGTCGAAACTCCAGGCGCCGGCCGGAAGACCTGCTGTCAGCGAAATGGCGATTGCGGCAGACCACGCCCGGCCCCGGCGGCAGGTCCACGCCGCAGCCATGGCCGGGGCGCGCTGATTTCTAGGGTTCAACTGCCTGCTCTGACGCACAAAAACGGGCCTTGTTCTGGGATTACGTTCCTTCATTAACAACTCTTAAGAAGGCCGAAAGGCGGCTGTAAGGCCCCACGTCATAAGTCAACGACGACGCCCTAAGTGGCTCGGTCCCATGGAGGTTCCCCTGATGTCTACGCCTAACCCTGCCAGTTCGTCTGGTGCCCGTTCAGCAAGTCTTGCGCCAGCGACCAAGCGGCGCCGGGTCGCTATCGTAGGTGCCGTCGCAGGCCTCGGTCTACTCGCTGCTCTGCCGGCACTGACCCCGGCGGTTGCGCAGTTGAAGTCCGAGGCCCCGACGGTCGAGACGCCGTTCGGTCGCGCTCCCCTCTCGTTCGCCGACGTCATCGAAAAGGTGAAGCCGTCGGTCGTTTCGATCTCTGTCGTTGCGGGTGGCGAGAAGACGGCCGAGAACGGCGACAGCCGGGGTCTGCCGGAAGGCATGCCCGATATACCGGAGGACAGCCCGTTCTACGAATTCTTCAAACGCCTGCCCAAGGAGTTCCGTGGGCCGCAGGGGCCCCGTCCGCCCCAGCAGGCGCAGGGCTCCGGCTTCGTAATTTCTCCTGACGGGTATGTCGTAACGAACAACCACGTGGTCGAAGGTGCGTCCAAGATCCAGGTCAGCTTCGATGACCAGGAGAAGCTCGACGCGGAACTGATCGGCACCGATCCGCGCACCGATCTCGCGCTCATCAAGATTAAGTCGTCCAAGACGTTCCCGGCCGTGAAGTTTGCCGACAAGCCGGTTCGCGTGGGCGATTGGGCGATTGCCGTCGGCAACCCGTTCGGTCTCGGCGGCACCGTGACTGCGGGCATCGTGTCTGCCCTGGGCCGCGATATCGGATCGGGTCCTTATGACTTCCTGCAGATCGATGCAGCCGTGAACCGCGGCAACTCGGGCGGTCCCACGTTCAGCCTCGATGGCGATGTGATCGGCGTCAACACCGCGATCTTCAGCCCGTCGGGTGGCAACGTCGGCATTGCGTTTGCCGTTCCCGCCAAGACGGCC
>JBLMYE010000216.1:0-3636 GCA_050258115.1 Deltaproteobacteria bacterium
GGACGGGCGGCGACACGAAGATCATGGACCGCGCCGGCCGCGTCTCGCGCTTCAAGAAGAAGTTCGAAGGCATTTTCTGATCGCGATGATCGCCGCAGAGCTGTGAAACGAAGAAAGGCCCGGAAACCCCGGGCCTTTCTTCGTTAGAGACTTTGGTTCAGTTCACCTTGGTGAAGGCCAGACGCAAGCGCGACAACTGCGCGCCCACCGGGTTCGACGGCAGGTATGCCGCGAGTTCGTCGCCCGGCGACAGCATGGCGAGATCGAGTTGCACGATGCGATCGTGAAGAGCGAAGCTTTCGTCGATCAGCTTCTGGAGCCCTTCGGGCAACTCGGAGAATCCGGCGATGTGAGAGGGACGGCCGAGGCTCTGAAGCTTCACGCGCGCGCGCTTCTTCTGGGCTTCCTCCTGCGTGATTTCCCCGTCCTTCAATGCGCGGCGGATCAGCAGCCAGGATGCCAGATCGAGCAGGCGCGTCGTCAGACGCATGCTCTCGGTCGTATAGAGAACCGTGATCTGTCCGGTCAGGGCTTTGGCGGCCATGCGGCCTTCGCCGTCGAGATACGCGGCCGTCCGTTCGACGAGAGCCATGCCTTCCTTGAAGACTCGGTCGAACTGGGCGGAGGCCTGAAAACGTTCTCCAAAAGACACCGTCACGCCGGGAGCGCGGGCATCAAGGTACTCGAAACTCGTTTTGTCTTTCATGCTACGCTTCGACACGAACGCTTACTCTCTTGTTACCATAACACCGGCTCAGCCTAACTGGCCAGAGTTAACAAGTGGATGCTAAACGCGGCAAAACGGGACTCATTCCAGATCCGCCCCAATTCACTTGTGGATGAAGCAAAAAATGAGCCGCCCGGTGGGGGCGGCTCCAGGGTTCGGCAGGGAGGCGTCACCGGAGTGGAAGACCACTCAGGTCCAGGTATCTGGCAGGACCGACGCTAGTCCCAAACGGGTAAACAAATCGCTTCCCGGCGTCCGGGAATGATCGAGTTGGATCAGGTCTTGCCCGTGAAAAGTTCGGCAGCGGCCGCTTCGTGCGCCTTCTTGCGGTCCAGTTCCGCCTTCAGCCGGTCTATCTCGCCCGCGAGAGATTTCAGACGGTGCTCCAGTTCATCTTTCGACAGCTTCTCGATCGGCTCCCCGACCGTGTGGCCGTCGCTCTTCGGCTTCGCCGATGTTTCATCCTGGTCCATCCGACCCTCCCTCTGATGCAGTTGATTGTCCTATTGCCCCGAAACATGCCACGCCCTACTCAATCGGACAATCCAAGCTGCAGCGAGCTGAAAATGACTGCTATTCCCGAAACCATGACCGTCGTTGCAATCGATGGTAAAGGCGGCCCCGACGTACTGCGTCCGCGGTCGCAGGCCGTACCGTCCGCAGGGGCGACGCAGGTTCTGGTGAAGGTCGAAGCAGCGGGCGTGAACCGGCCCGACGTCCTGCAGCGGATGGGACTTTACCCTGCTCCGAAGGGACACAGCGAAATTCCGGGACTGGAAATCGCCGGCACGGTCGTCGCCGTCGGCAGCGACGTGACACGCTTCGAGCTCGGCCAGCACGTGATGGCACTCGTGAACGGCGGAGGCTACGCCGAATTCTGCGTGGCCGACGAAGGCACCACGCTGCACGTTCCGGAGGGACTGTCGATCATCGAGGCGGCGGGACTTCCCGAGACCTTCTTTACCGTCTGGCACAACGTGTTCGAGCGCGGGCAGCTCAAGGCGGATGAATGGCTTCTGGTTCACGGTGGCACTTCGGGCATCGGGGTGACTGCAATCCAGCTCGCGAAGGCCTTCGGCGCGCATGTCATCACGACGACGGGTTCGGATGCCAAGTGCGCCGCTGCGCGAAAACTCGGCGCTGACCGGGCGGTGAATTACAGGACGGAAGATTTCCTCGAAGCGGTCAAGGCCGAGACGGGTGGCCGCGGCGTCGATGTCATTCTCGACATGGTCGGGGGGGACTACATCGAAAAGAACATCCGTGCGCTCGCCGACGACGGACGGCTCGTCTACATCGGGTTCCAGTCGGGATCTAAAGCGGAAATCGACTTCATGCGCGTGATGCTGAAGCGCCTCACGATCACTGGTTCGACCCTTCGGATAAGACCAGCCGACGTCAAGGCGCACATCGCCCGCAAGGTCGAAGCCGAAATCCTCCCGCTTCTGGCGGCCGGGGACGTCAAAGTCCCGATCGACAGCACCTTCCCCCTCGCCCGGGCCGCCGATGCCCACCGGCGCATCGAGGAAGGCACCCACATCGGTAAAATCATTCTGACGACCGGCTGAGACCGAACCGGGCGGCCGCCTGCCGGCGATCGAAGCAAAAAGAGCCGGAGCAGCGGCTGCTCCGGCTCTTTCTTATTTTTTCATCATTGGCCCATTCGAGGAGGTTGCTCAGACCGCCGGGAACAGGCTGAAAACGCCAGTGATTTGATACAAGATCGGATGGCTCCGCAGCTGCGCGCCATCCTTCCCGCACCCCATGTCCTCTCCTTTCTCCGGAGTGCAAGACACGCGGCACACCCGATTCGTCTATCTGCGTCGCCAGACACTGTCACGCGTCCGTCCATTGCGGGCGCCTTGCGGGCGCGGCGCGGTGCCCGTAAGACACTGCGACTGGTGCGAACGGCCGCTAGGGTTGCATTTGCTACGACCCTGAGCCGGCGGTTCCTCAGCCCTTGGACCCCGGCTCAGCGGCATTCATGTCACACAACACGTTCGGTCATCTCTTCCGCATTACGACCTGGGGCGAAAGCCACGGGCCGGCCATTGGCTGCGTGGTGGACGGCTGCCCTCCCGGAATCGCGATCACGGCGGAGGCGATCCAGGCCTTTCTCGACAAGCGGCGGCCAGGCCAATCCCGCTTCGTGACCCAGCGGCAGGAACCAGACGCGGTTGAAATTCTTTCCGGGGTTTTTGCCGACGCGGACGGCAAGCCGGTTTCGACGGGCGCTCCGATTTCCCTCCTCATCCGCAACGTCGATCAGCGCTCGAAAGACTACGGCGACATCGCGCAGAAATTCCGGCCGGGGCACGCCGATTACACCTATCAGGCGAAGTACGGCATCCGCGATTATCGTGGCGGCGGGCGCTCTTCCGCACGCGAAACGGCTTGCCGGGTCGCGGCGGGCGCCATCGCGCGGCAGGTTCTAGGGCCCGGAATCATCGTTCGTGGTGCGCTCGTCCAGATCGGCAAGGTGAAGATCGACAGGACGCGCTGGAACTGGGACGAGGTCGACAACAATCCGTTCTTCTGTCCCGATCCCGTGGTCGCGAAAGAATGGGAAAGCTACCTGGACGGCATCCGCAAGGCCGGCTCCTCGATCGGCGCCGTCGTGGAAGTCGTTGCGGAAGGCGTCCCGGCCGGATGGGGCGCGCCTCTCTACGCCAAACTCGACCAGGATATCGCCTCCGCGATGATGTCCATCAACGCGGTCAAAGGCGTGGAGATCGGAGCGGGCATGGCGGCTGCGGAACTGACGGGCGAGGAGAACGCCGACGAGATGCGGCCCAACGCCATTCCGCATGGCCGGCATCACGGACCGGGCTTCATGTCGAACAACGCGGGCGGTATTCTTGGCGGTATCTCGACCGGACAGGCGATCGTCTGCCGTTTTGCGGTGAAAC
>JBLMYE010000217.1:0-4364 GCA_050258115.1 Deltaproteobacteria bacterium
GTCCGGCAGGCTTCGGGCGGGGTTCAAACCGGTCGGAGTCGCTGGCCTATTACGGTTGAAGATACCCGAAAAGGGGCGGGGGTGCCGCGGAGTAGACTTTCTTCGGCTGAGGCTTGCCTTTGGTTTTGGCCGGCGGCTGGAGCGGAATGCCGAACCAGCCGAACTGAGGTGGCTGGGGCACCACCGTCCGGACCGGCATGATGGCGGCGTACCCCTTGCGCAGGTCTTCGTTCTGCTTCTTCAGCGCCAGCGCCGGGTCGCGCGCGGCGATCAACTGGATCGACTTGCCGGCCAGTGCCTCGCTGTAGCGCTTGTCGTGCGCATAGACATCCTTGAACTGCAAAACCGAACCGTCGGCGTTGACCCAGGTGGTCAGATACGTGTTGTGAACCGGCAAATGGGCGGGCAAGTCGACGCGCAGCGATTTCTTGTTATTCAGTTGCCGGGCGACGTCGTCCGGCGACCAACCAGCAACTTCACCCAGGATGACTTCGGCAAATCGCTCCGGATCGCGGACGCGGATACAGCCGTGAGAGAATGTGCGTTCGCTGTCATTGAACAGGTACTTGTCATTCGTATCGTGCATGTAGACGTCGTGATGGTTCGGGAACATGAACTTCAGACGTCCAAGCGGATTTCCAGGACCAGCCCCCTGGATAATCGGCACATTGCGCACGTCTACCTTGGCCCAGTTGATGCGGGCCGGGTTGATCACGCGTTCGCCGTCCTTGATCTGCATTCCCCGGCGGGCCAGCACGCCATAGTCGCCGCCGCGCATGTACGGGAGGATCTGGCGCAGCTTGATCGATTCCGGCACGCCCCATTCGGGCTGGAAAATTATATGGCTCATCTCATCGGAGAATACCGGCGTCTGGGTGTTCGGCTTGCCGATGATGATGCGTTCCTGATGGATGACCTCGCCGTTCTTGACGACGCGCGTCTGGAATTCGGGCAGGTTGTTCCAGATGTAGAGTTGGCCCATGTCCTCTGGCATCGTGCGCCAACGCTCCATGTTGACCACGAATTTCTCGAGTACTTCGCGGTTGGCGCGGCGTGACGGAGGTGTGGCGCGGTTCAGCGCCTCGCGCACAGCGTCGTCGACGAAGCGCTTTGCCTCGTAGCCGTTCTCATCGAGATAGGAACGGATACGGCGCAGCAGCTTGCGATCGAGGAGATCGGCGTCTTCAGCAACCTCGGCGCCGAGCCGCTGGCGGATCAGCAGAACGTCGGGATGACGCATTCCCTGGTCGATACGCGACCCCGGCGTCAGAAGGGGCAGAGGCGTTGCCTCCACGTCGCCGCGCGCCGCAAGGTAGGCCTGACGCAGTCGCTCGAATTGAGGGTGCCGGGGATGAAAGCTGCGCAGCGCGGCAACAGGATCGCCGCCGTTCGCCGCGATGGCCCGGAAGACATCGCCGGCGTAGAGCGCTTTTGGCGACGCATCGAGCCAGCCTGAGAGTTCGCTTGCTTTTACTCTTCCTCCGCGGGCGTGCCACGCATAGCGAACCGCCGAAATGGAAAGATCGACTTCTGCAGCCGCGCGTGCGTCGGGCGACGTAAAGGCCTGCGGTAACTCGGGAAGATTGAAGCGTGACGGATCGAGACCGTAGAGATCGGCGCGCGCCAATTCTTCATAGAGGGCCCGTCCCGCATCGGTTAGACCGTTCTCGTTCGTCCACAGCGGGACGGCATCATATTCGCGGTAGTGGCCGGACAACTGAGAGAGAAATGCCTTCTCAACCGGGTCTCGTGCGGCCTCCATGCGCCGCTCGGTCTCAGCGATGATCCCTGCAACCGCGCCCGAATGATCTTCAAGCTGCGCCGTCGAGATGTCCTCCGCACTCTGCGCGTTCGGGGTCGCGGCGGCCGGTGTGGCCAATGCCAAGACTACGGCCAATAGTGCCGGAACGCCGACCAATGAACGCATCGAAAACCCCTTACGTGGCTCGCCAGCGACAAGGTCAACTGGCGGGCGGCCCCAAATGTACGTCTACGGATAATGCCGTACATCAAACGGGGTCCGGCAACCTCAATCATCTAGATGAGCCGCTTTGGTTTAAAGATCATAAAGGAGAACGCTTGGAAGGGTTAAAGGGATCCCCGGGACCGCAATTGCGTCAGTTTTCCGGGATGAGGCGGGTTACGCGCCAGCCGGTACCGTTGAACGCCATCGTGACCTTCAGGTCTGGAGCCGTGGCCTTGGGATCACGGGCGAGGCCCAGGGTGATGGCCAGCGGTCCGTCTAGGCCGGCCGATTTGATGTTGCCGAGCCCCAAGCGCCGGCTCTCGGGTACGAGCGGCGCAGCAACGGCGGTTCCGTCCCGGCCCACACCCCCGTCCGGCGCTTTTGTATCACCACCCTTGCCGAGAAGATCGCGAACGAAGCCCCCGATCTGGCCAGATAGGTCGGGTTGTCCCGACTTGAGAGACCGGATGAACTCACGGAGAGTTTTTCCATCCGCGTAAAGGCGGATGATCGCCTCCGGCGTCAACAATGTGTCTAGGGACGCCTCGACGATCTTTGGCAGGGTGTCCTTGCCGAAGCTATCGATCAGAACATCGCTGCCGGGCGCGCCTTTCGTGACCTCTTTCAAGTTCTGCTCGATGCCCGCTGTCACGACGGGCCGCAGCGACTGACGAACAGCGGGAAAGTCGATCCCGCGCTCGACACCCGACACATCGCCGCGGTCTAGCGCGTTTTTCAACTGGTAGGCAGACCAGGCGGGCCAGGCAACGTAGAAGAGACCGGCCAGAATGATGGCGAAAACCGACAGGCGCCGCATTTCATCTCCTCAGGCCCTTCGTAGACGGGCTTTGCCAGCGGACCCTGCGCGGCCGCTTCCCCGCGGATGACAAACTACACGAGGATAGAGGCGCGGGAAATCTCGGGCAGGCGGCCGTGCCGCCGGGGGGAATCGCTCTATGAGAGGGAGAAGCGAACCTTTTCCCTCAGTAAAGAACCATGCCTCCCGCGACGCAGAGGAAGACTAAATCCGAAGCCGTTTCGCTCGACGCCGCACTCGGCGTCTTGGAGCGTACTTTCGGCTACCACAGCTTCCGGCTGCACCAGTCCGCCATCATCGAAACGCTGCTCAGCGGCCGGGACGCACTCGTCCTCATGCCGACGGGCGGTGGCAAGTCACTGTGCTACCAGATCCCCGCCATCGTGCGCCCCGGCACGGGCGTCGTCGTCTCGCCGCTGATCGCCCTCATGCAGGATCAGGTCGATGCGCTCAAGGAAGCCGGCGTTTCCGCCGCTTTCCTCAACTCGAGCCAATCGTTCGCCGAGCAACAGGCGGTGGAGCGGGAACTGATAGCCGGTGCCCTCGACCTCGTCTATGTCGCGCCGGAGCGTCTGCTGCAGGAGCGGATGATCAACCTCCTCGAACAGACAACCATTTCCCTTTTCGCCATCGACGAGGCCCATTGCGTGTCCCAGTGGGGACACGACTTCCGTCCCGAATACCGGCAACTCCGGATGCTGGCGGAGCGCTTCCCCGGCGTGCCCCGGGTTGCATTGACCGCCACGGCGGACGAGCGGACACGCGAGGAAATCGTCGCCGAACTCAGCCTTGAGGGGGCCGAGCGTTTCGTGGCGAGCTTCGATCGCCCGAACATCCGATATACGATTGCGGAGATGGGGTCTGTCGGGGCCCGTGAGCGGCTCTGGCAGTTCATAGAAAGCGAGCATCCGGATGATGCCGGGATCGTCTATTGCCTGTCGCGCAAGCAGGTCGAGGACACGGCGTCCTGGCTGACAAGGAAGGGCCGCCGCGCCATCGCCTACCATGCGGGACTCGACGCGGCCGTTCGCAGACGGGCGCAGGAGCGGTTCCTGAACGAGGACGGGCTGATCATCGTCGCGACCATCGCTTTCGGCATGGGGATCGACAAACCCGATGTGCGTTTCGTGGCACATCTCAGTCTGCCGAAGTCGATCGAGGCCTATTACCAGGAAACCGGCCGTGCCGGCCGAGACGGCGCCCCGGCCAACGCGTGGCTTGCCTATTCCGTCCAGGACGTGATCCAGCAGCGCCAGTGGATCGCGCAATCAGACGGCGCGGACACATTCAAGCAGGTGCAGCGGCAGAAGCTGGATGCGCTGATCGGATTGAGTGAATTGGCGACATGTCGGCGGCAGGCCCTGCTCGCCTACTTCGGCGAGCGCGGTGCGCCGCCGTGTGGAAACTGCGACAACTGCCTCACGCCGCCTGCGACCGTTGACGGCACGGTGCTGGCGCAGAAAGCCCTTTCGACAGTTTACCGCACGGGGCAACGATATGGCGTCGGCTATCTCATCGACATTCTGCACGGTAAGGCCGACGAGCGCTGCATTCGCGCCTCGCATGACAAACTCTCGGTCT
>JBLMYE010000218.1:0-2841 GCA_050258115.1 Deltaproteobacteria bacterium
ATGAGCGAACAGATCGATGGAGTTGCGGAAGGCCGCAGCGGCCGCACGTGGGTGTTCGTCCCGCTTGCGATTTTCATCGGCGTCGCGATCATGTTTCAGTTTGCACTGAAGTCGGGCGATCCCTCGAAGCTGCCGTCGGCGCTGATCGGTAAACCCGTTCCCGCGACGGAGTTCCCTGCATTAAACGGCTTGAATTCCGGCAATACGCCCGTGCCGGGATTTACCTCGGCCGACCTCGCAAAAGGCCAGGTCACGGTCGTGAATTTCTGGGCGTCATGGTGCGCGCCCTGCGTGGAGGAACATCCTCTGCTGGTCGAACTCGCAAAGGAGCCGAACCTTCGGCTCTACGGCGTCAACTACAAGGATGATGCCGAGAACGCGCTGCGCTTTCTTGGACGGTACGGCAACCCATTCGCGGCGCTCGGCGTCGATCAGAAGGGACGCGGGGCCATCGAATGGGGCGTCTATGGCATGCCCGAGACGTTCGTTGTCGATGGGCAGGGCCGCATCGCCTACAAGCATGTCGGTCCACTGACGCCGCGCAGCATCGTGGAGAAGATCCTGCCGGCGGTGAAAGACGTCCAGCGCCAGGGACCACCTCCAAGCTGAGGCAGCCGGATCAGAGCGGGAAGAATTCACCGCGGGAATGGTTGAGAACCGACAAAGTGCCCGTCTTGATATCGAAATGGGCGCCGTGGAGGTTCACCTTTCCTTTATCCTCCCGTTCCCGAACGAACGGGAACGTGCGGAGGTTCTTCAAGGACGTCTTTATGCTTTCCAGTTCCAGAATCTGAAGTTGCTCGGCGAGCGTGGCGGACTGCTTCGAGGCCAGAACCGAGAGCCGGGCCTCGTCGAGCATCGACATCCACTTCGAAATGAACATGGCTTCCGTCTGGATCATTGCGGACTGATTGAGGGCGGCCTTGATACCTCCGCATCCGGAGTGCCCGAGAACGACGATGTGCTTCACGCGCAGATTGAGAACCGCGAATTCGATGCTGGCGCTGACACCGTGAAAGCGGCCGCCCGTCTCGAATGGCGGAATGAGGTTCGCCACATTGCGTACGACGAACAGTTCGCCCGGTATGGCATTGAAAATCGTTTCCAGATCGACGCGGCTATCGCAGCATGAAACCATCATGATTTCCGGGCTTTGGCCGTACGTCGCCAATTCCTCGTACTGGTCGGCGTTGGGAAAGTAGATGCGATGCTTGAACCGGCGAAAGCGGTCGGTCAGCGTCTCGGGGAAGGAGGACATCGGCGGGCTTCTCGGTGTTGGCGCGCGGTGCGCGCGAATGCATCGTGGTCGCGTTTTCTATTGCGCTCCGTAAATGTCAAGCATCAAGATTTCTGAGGGTCGTCAGACTGTCGTCACGGGCAGCGGTGCGGGAGCCTCGTCATAGGCGCCGGTTAGGCACAGGTCGTCCGACTGACCGCTCTCCGTGATCGCGCGTTGGAGGAAAGCCCCGGCCGTTGCCAGCGCGTCCGTGCCCGGCCGGCCAGCCGCAATTTGTCCCACGAACAGACCGGTCAGATAATCGCCGGTACCGGACGGAACCTTCGGCTGAGCGGTTGCCAAGGTGAAGCTGGCTGTCTGCGGCGTTACGAAAAGGGTGGCCAGCCGGCCGTTTTAGTGCGGGGTGGATGTGGCGAGGACGGCTTCGCACGGCAGTACGCGGGCCGCCGCGACGGCATCTGGCACCGACGAGATTGGGTGGCCTGTCAACCACTCCAGTTCGAAACGGTTCGGCGTTGCAAGACTGGCTCGCGGGATCAATTCACTGCGGATGGCCGCTGCGGTTTCCGGCGCGACGTAAAGCCCCTTGGGTTCGTCTCCCAGCACAGGATCGCACACCAGTTTCGCCATCGGCGTGCTCTGCCTGACACGGTCGGCCAAGGTACCAGCAAATTTGACGTGTGCGGCCGTGGGGAGATAGCCGGTCACGATCGCATGGGTAGTCGAGAGCCAGCCGTTGGCGTCGAGTGCGTCAGCAATGCCGTCAAGGACCCCAGTGGCCAACGCCGAGCCTGCGACCTGGGGAAATGCCGCGTGGCTCGAGAGTACGACCGTCGGAATCGCCATGACCTCATGGCCTAGCCGCTCCAGGGCGGGCACCAGCGCCCGGAGGCCGACGTGTCCCCGCGTCACGAACGACGATATGACGATGACGCGGGCCACGGGCGCTCCTCCAGTCTTCAACGGTATTCGTCCAACGACGATTTGTGAACCGAGCCGCCTTGACGTATTGTTGCACCGCACAATCAACGTCCGGACGTCTTCATGAAAGCCAACATCCGCCCTCGCCGCAGTGTTCTCTATATGCCCGGAGCCAATATTCGTGCTCTCGAGAAGGCCAAATCGCTTCCCGCGGATGCCGTCATTCTCGATCTGGAAGATTCCGTCGCGCCCGAAGCGAAGGTCGAGGCGCGCGAACGGGTCTGCGCGGCCGTGAGAGAGGGAGGGTACGGACGGCGGGAACTCGTGATCCGGACGAACGCTTTGGAAACGGTATGGGGCACCGCGGATCTTCTGGCCGCCGCAGAAGCCGCGCCGGACGCCATATTGATCCCGAAGGTTGCGCATCCGGGCGACATCATCAGCGCCGCCAAAATCTTGAAGTCGGTGAACGCGCCAGAACGGACCCGCATCTGGGCCATGATGGAAACGCCGCAGGCCATCCTCTACGCGCGCGAAATCGCAGCTGTGGCCATGGACCCCGAGAACCGGCTCGAGTGCTTCGTGCTGGGCACCAACGACCTTTTGAAGGAATCGCGCGCCCGCGCCCTCGATAACCGGTTCGCCATTGTCCCCTGGCTCGCCCTCACCATCGTTGCTGCGCG
>JBLMYE010000219.1:0-2858 GCA_050258115.1 Deltaproteobacteria bacterium
CCCTCGCCGCACTCGGGATACCCCCGAGGTAATGACAGTTCCCCTCATCGATTACGAGGCCCGGGGTGAACCGGGCCGATCTGGGGAGCGAATGGAATGACGACAGGTACTTGGAAATTGCCAGGTCTTCTGGCCTTTGCGGCCGTGATGGCCGTCGGCGCGCTCGGCGTAGCAGTTGATCCCGCTCTGGCGGAGACGTCATACGGCCAATCGGTGCCGAGGCAGATCGGACTTCAGGGCGCCGTCACCGAAGTGGCGCATAGCATCCATTCTTTCTACGACTTCGTGAACATCATCATCATCGCGATCTCGCTCTTCGTGCTTGCGCTGATGATCTACGTGATGGTCCGCTTCCGGGAGTCAAAGAACCCCGTGCCCTCGAAGACCACTCACAACACACTCCTCGAAGTGGCCTGGACTGTCGTTCCGATCCTCATCCTTGTTGCGATCGCCATCCCGTCGTTCAAGCTCCTGATGCTTCAGTATACGTTCCCGAAGCCTGATGTGACGATCAAAGCGATCGGAAACGCTTGGTTCTGGGAGCACGAATATCCGGGCAATACGGCGGAGGACAAGACGTTTACCGTCACCTCGAACATGCTCTCCGATGAAGAAGTCGCCGAAAAGGAAAAGACCGGCGTTCCGGCGCCGCGACTCCTCTCGGTCGACAACGAGATCCTGGTGCCGGTGAACAAGGTCGTGCACATGCTCGTGACGTCGAACGACGTGATCCATAACTGGACCATTCCGTCGTTCGGGTCGAAGATAGATGCGGTGCCGGGCCGCTTGACTGCGACGTGGTTCCGCGCCGAGCGCGAAGGCATCTATTACGGCCAGTGCTCTGAACTCTGCGGCATGAACCACGCCTTCATGCCGATAGCGGTGCGGGTCGTCAGTCAGGACGTCTACGACCAGTGGACGGGCGCGATGAAGGCGGGCGACCGGAAGAAGGCCAAGGAGATCACCGACAGGGTGGCGCTGCTGCAGGCGGGCGTCAAGTCGGTGGCCGACGCTTCCGAAACGCGCTGAACACAGGGCCGGAGCGGCGGCTCACCGCGGTTCCGGCTCACGACCCGACACAAGACCATAACCCGAGACGAGAAGGTCGAAGACCATGGGTAGCACTGCGGCACACGCCGACGATCATCATGACCACGCGCCGACCGGCATTCGCCGTTGGCTGTTCTCCACGAACCACAAGGACATCGGCACGCTCTACTTCATCTTCGCGATGATCGCCGGCATCATCGGCGGCGCGCTGTCCATCGGCATTCGCCTTGAGCTGCAAGAGCCGGGCATGCAGTACTTCTCCAACCCGCATCTCTACAACGTGTTCGTGACCGGACACGGCCTCATCATGGTGTTCTTCATGGTGATGCCGGCGACGATGGGCGGGTTCGGCAACTGGTTCGTGCCGCTGATGATCGGCGCGCCCGACATGGCCTTCCCGCGCATGAACAACATCTCGTTCTGGCTGCTTCCCGCCGCGCTCTCCCTGCTCATCATCTCGATGTTCGTCGAGGGTCCGACAGGAATGCACGGCGTCGGTGCAGGCTGGACGGTCTATGCGCCGCTATCGACGGTGGGCCATCCCGGTCCGGCCATGGACTTCGCTATCCTTTCGCTGCACATCGCGGGTGCCTCGTCGATCCTGGGCGCGATCAACTTCATAACGACTATTTTCAACATGCGCGCGCCGGGCATGACGTTGCACAAGATGCCGCTGTTCGTGTGGGCCGTACTGATCACCGCGTTCCTGCTGCTTCTGTCGCTTCCGGTTCTCGCCGGCGCGATCACGATGCTGCTGACGGATCGTAACTTCGGGACGACATTCTTCAATCCGGCCGGCGGCGGCGACCCGCTGCTCTACCAGCATCTGTTCTGGTTCTTCGGCCACCCCGAGGTCTACATTCTCATCCTGCCGGGCTTCGGTATCGTCAGCCACATCGTGGCGACGTTCTCGCGCAAGCCCGTGTTCGGCTATCTGGGAATGGCCTACGCCATGGTCGCCATCGGCGTCGTCGGCTTCATCGTGTGGGCCCACCACATGTATGCGGCCGGCATGAAGGTGAATACGCAGGCCTACTTCGTGTTCGCCACGATGGTCATCGCGGTGCCGACGGGCGTGAAGATCTTCTCGTGGATCGCGACCATGTGGGGCGGGTCGATCCAGTTCCGCCTGCCGATGGTCTGGGCGCTCGGGTTCATCTTCCTCTTCACCGTCGGCGGCGTGACGGGCGTGATGCTCTCTAACGCCGGCGTCGATCGCGCGCTGCACGACACCTATTACGTGGTGGCGCACTTCCACTACGTGCTGTCGCTCGGCGCGGTGTTCTCGATTTTCGCGGGCTGGTACTACTGGTTCCCGAAGATGACCGGCTACATGTACTCGGAATTCTGGGGCAAGCTGCACTTCTGGACGACGTTCGTCGGTGCCAACGTGCTTTTCTTCCCGCAGCACTTCCTGGGTGCCGCCGGTATGCCGCGCCGCTATGCCGACTATCCGGACGCCTACACGTTCTGGAACTCGATCTCGTCGGTCGGCTCCTACATCACGGCTGCAGGTACGCTCTTCTTCTTCATCGGTCTGGCGGTTGCCTTCGCCCGCAAGGAGAAGGCTGCGGGCAATCCATGGGGTGAGGGCGCAACGACGCTCGAGTGGACGCTGCCCTCGCCGCCGAACTTCCACGCTTACGAGACGCTGCCGCGGATAGCCGCGACGTCGGATCGCCACTGAGACGATCAAGGCCCGGCCGGACAACCCGGCCGGGCTCAATCCGTCCGAGCCAGAATCCCGGCCGCAGAAACGGCCAGGGCTCGGCGGGGGGCATAGAGAGGAAACGCCCAGGTACGGGCTA
>JBLMYE010000220.1:0-11482 GCA_050258115.1 Deltaproteobacteria bacterium
CGAGCCCGTAGTAGATGGCACTGTTCGGGCCGGAAGCGTAGAGGCGCGCGGCCTTGCGGATGAGTTCGGGGTCCAGTCCGGCCTCAGGTC
Organism: Deltaproteobacteria bacterium; assembly: GCA_050258115.1. Classification (GTDB taxonomy): domain Bacteria; phylum Pseudomonadota; class Alphaproteobacteria; order Rhizobiales; family Hyphomicrobiaceae; genus JAGVSR01. The sequence continues at coordinate 91 of JBLMYE010000220.1, forward strand.
CGACCACCTCGGGTGAATACCGGTCGGAGGAGACGAAAGCGGCCCAGCGTTCGAACTCGTCCCACTCGCAGCGCGCGCGAACGAAGGCTTCATTGAAAAGCTTTTCGCGAACGATCACGTGCGCAATGCTGTCGAGCACGGCGACGTTGGTGCCCGGCCTCAGGTTGAGGTGCACGTCCGCGCTGATATGGGGCGACTGCACCGTCTCCGTTCTGCGCGGATCGATGACGATGAGCTTCGCACCCTGACGCAAGCGCCGCTTCATCAGAGATCCGAAGACGGGGTGGCCTTCCGTCGGGTTCGCGCCGACCACCATGATTACGTCGGCCTGCATGATGGAATCGAAATGCTGGCTGGCGGCACCCCAGCCCACGGTGGCAGACAGGCCGAACTGGGTCGGCGAGTGGCAGATGCGCGCGCAGTTGTCGATGTTGTTGTTGCCCATCACCGCCCGGGCGAGCTTCTGCACGAGAAAGATTTCCTCATTCGTGCAGCGGGAGCTCGAAACGGCGCCGACGGACTTTGCACCGTACTTGGCTTGCACACGCCGCAATTCGGAGGCGGCGTGCTGGATCGCTTTCTCCCAGTTCACCGGCGTCCACGGATCGTCGATGGACTTCCGGATGAGCGGCGTCGTCACGCGGTCGTCGCTGACATAGTAGTCGAATGCAAAGCGGCCCTTGATGCAGCTGTGGCCGTGGTTGGCCTTGCCTTCCTTCCAGGGGATCATGCGAACGATGCGCCCCTTATGGGTTTCGGCTTTGAATCCGCATCCGACGCCGCAGTAAGCGCACGTCGTCACGACCTGCTTGTCTGGTTTGATCGGATTAGCCACGGCGGTATTCTCCTTCGAACAAAGATTTCTCGACGAGCGCCTGTGTGGGGCACGTTTGCACGCACGCGCCGCAGCTGACGCATTCAGACTCGAAAAACGGTTCATCCATTCCGGCCGCAATTTTGGATTCGAAGCCGCGGCCCTGCACGGTCAGAGCGAAGGTCCCCTGGATTTCCTCGCACGCGCGCACACATCTGTTGCAGACGATGCACTTGGCCGGGTCGAAAAGGAAATACGGGTTCGAAACGTCCACGGCACTGTCGAGATGCGTTTCGACCGGATCATAGGGATGGGAGGTGACGCCGCATTGCGCGAGCGCCTCGTGGAATTCGCTCCATCCCCCGTCCACGTCCTCGGCCGGAAAATCCGACAGATAGAGTTCAAGCACACCCTTGCGGAGTTGCTGTAGTTTTTCCGATTGCGTGCGGACCGCCATGCCCTCCGAGACGATCGTCGTGCAGCTTGCGGGAAAACCGCCCCGTCCCTCGATTTCGACGAGGCAGAGACGGCAACTTCCCCAGGCTTCTAGGGTGTCCGTCGCGCACAGCTTCGGGACCGCCCGGCGGGCCTGGGCGGCAGCGAACATCACCGAACTGCCCTGCGGAACCGTGACGCTCTGCCCGTCGATGGTCAGCGTCACATCGGGACCCGCCCGCGGTGGCGTGCCGTAATCGATTTCGTCCTTGAGATCCCGGAGCTCGGACCAGAGCATTCTCACTTCTCCTGCGAGGTTGTCTGCCACGTTTGGTGCTACTCAAGCCCTAGAATTACTCTAAATTGATAGTGTTGATATGATCGATTGCGGTTCTCAATGATATGGGCGCAACCATATGAAAAGACGAGGCTTTTCGAGCCGGACTGGCCTTCGCCGGGGTCCGGCGTACCTGCGGCGCCTCGCCTCAAAGCCCCAAGCTCCGCCAGACGGACCGTTCGAACGGCCTGCGGTCGCTAACCGAGCCCGGCATTCGTCTCGGCAAACCGGGAGGGCCATGCTAGACGACGTAAAATTTTAACGCCGCTCTGGCCCGCGGTCGACACCGTTCAATCATGCAATCCGTTGTTCGAATGCTTACGTAAATCAACAAAGACACTCATCTGCTCCCTGACAACGGATCCTCCCCACAATGTCCAGTAAGACAAAGCTTATGACGGCTCCTCCCCCCAGCGTTGTTCGTCCATCCCGCGCCGAGGCCGAAGCCGCCGTGCGCACGCTCATCGCTTGGGCAGGGGACGACCCGTCCCGCGACGGTCTCTTCGAAACTCCCGCGCGCGTGGTGAAGGCCTATCAGGAGTACTTCCGCGGTTATGATCAGGACCCGGAAGAAATCCTCAACAAGACCTTCGAGGAGATCGAGGGCTATGACGAGATGATCGTGCTTCGGGGCATCCGCTTCGAAAGCCACTGCGAACATCACATGGCGCCGATCATCGGCCGCGCCTGGGTCGGCTACATTCCCAACGGCCGTGTCGTCGGTATCTCCAAGCTCGCGCGCGTGGTCGAAGCGTACGCAAAGCGGCTCCAGATCCAGGAGAAGATGACGGCTCAGATCGCCAACGCCATCGAAACCGTCCTTAAGCCACAGGGCGTGGCCGTGGTCATCAAGGCGGAACACCAGTGCATGACGGCACGCGGCGTCATGAAGCCCGGCACCGATCTCGTGACGAGCCGCATGCTTGGCATTTTCCGCGACAATCCCATAACGCGCCAGGAATTCCTGTCGGTCGTGAACTGATCGCGGGTATCCGTCAGCGATGTCACGGGCGCTGCGCTACCGCGGCGTCCGTTTTCATTTCACGAGGAGTTCCGGCCGGTATTCAAAGTGCATGGTGTCGAAGTGATACCAGCGCCCGCCCCAGATGAATCCGTGCTTCTCGAAGATCCGCACGATCTCAAAAGGGATGGAGTTCCGCCATGCATAGCGTCCGTCTGCATCGGGCTTCGACCAGCGCCAGTAATGGGAGGGCTTCACAGCCAGATCGATGGCGATGCCATAGCCGTGGGTTGAGCGTTGCTCCGAGCCCGCAATGGCGCGGCAAGCGAAGGTGCCGCCCACCGGATTGAGAAAAGCATCGTAAGACCTGGGCAGTCGCTCAAGTTCGGCGGAGATCGCCGCCAGTTTCTCCGCGACACCGTTCACGCGCGTCACCTTGATGGTCTGGTTCGTGCGGGTTGGCATCCAGCGAACGTCGACGAGGTTCTTTTCAACCTCGCCGGACCGGCAATTCCCATACATGTGTTCAAAGAAGGCCTCGGGTCGCGCGCGTCCGGGATCGGCGTTGACGGCGGGTGCCGAAGGGTCGCCCTCCGGATAGCCGATGGCAAAGATGTCCTGAAGGTCCGGCGTCGAGAGCAGGTCCTCGAAAGACTTCGTGCCCCGGTCATCTTCAATTTTCATCCGGCCGCCGTCGCGCCACACGATGTTGCCGCCCTCGACACCGGCGATCATGTCGGGATAGGCCGTCTGCAATCGTCGCCCGGCCTCCTCCGGCGCGATTCCGTCCGCCAAGGCCGCCCCGGCGCATGCCGAACCCATTTGCAATGCGAGAACTATGCTTTTGATAACACTACGCAAACCTTTGCCTCTTCCGGGTCGCCGCCACCGCCGCCTTTTGCTTTACCGCAAAAAAACACCTGCTACAGTGTCGCTCAAGCAGCAGCCAGTCGAAGCCTGACGAGAAGTCCGCGCGCCGCGCCCCGGCACTGAGCGGTCTGGACCAGGTTCTGGGGAAAGAAACGTGAGCGGTTACGCCGACGAGCCGTTTAAGGCCCAGAATGCGCCGGGAAGCCCGCTTCCTGCGCAGTTTTCCGCCCGCGATTCCCGCGGCCATGTCTATGGCGCTCTCGATCTCGGTACCAACAACTGCCGCCTCCTGTTGGCCCGGCCGTCCCGGCGGGGTTTTCGCGTCGTCGATGCCTTTTCCCGCATCATCCGCTTGGGCGAAGGCGTATCACAGTCGGGACGCCTTTCCGACGCCGCCATGTGCCGAACGATCGAGGCACTGCGCGTCTGTGCAAACAAACTGGAACGTGCCGGAACGCACCGCGCCCGGCTCGTCGCCACTGAGGCTTGCCGGTCGGCTGCCAACTCAAAGGAATTTCTAGCGCGCGTGAAGCACGAGGTCGGACTGGACATCGAGGTTCTGACTCCGGAAGAAGAGGCCGTGCTGGCCGTTGCTGGATGCGCAACACTGATCGACACGAGTGTAGACTACGCCCTTGTCTTCGACATCGGCGGCGGCTCTTCCGAACTCGTATGGATCGACCTGCGCCGCATTTCCGGCACCGGAACTCACGCCGCCTCGCGCATCGTCGAAGGGGTGCGCAGAGGCAACGGCCAATCCGTCTGGACATCGCTCCCCGTGGGCGTGGTCACTCTCGCGGAACGCTTCGGTGGTTGTCTCGTCACGCCGGAGATATTCGAAGCGATGGTCACCTACGTGGCGGGACTGATCGCGCCCTTCGAGGAGCGTCACCAGTTCCGCCGCCGCATCTCGGGCAGTGCCGTCCATTTTCTCGGAACGTCGGGAACGGTCACGACGGTCGCGGGCATTCAACTGGGATTGCCGCGCTACGAGCGCAGCAAGGTCGATGGTTGCTGGATGAATGTCTCCGACGTCAACCGCGTGACCTACGATCTGCTTGGCCGCACCTACGAGCAGCGGGTGGCGGAGCCATGCATTGGCCAGGATCGCGCCGATCTCGTGCTCGCCGGCTGCGCCATACTCGAAGCGATCATCCGGGCATGGCCGTGCGAGCGTCTCCGGGTTGCCGACAGGGGCCTGCGCGAAGGGATCTTGTCGTCGCTGATGATGGAAGACAACACGTTTCGAAGCGGTCGCCGCCGGCGCAGAGGGTAACGGGGAATGGCGGGCAAAGGAAAAGACAAGCCGCCGGCCAAGGGACCGGGAGGCGGGCAGCGCATGTTGCGCGTTCGGGTCAAGACGGCCGCCAAGCGGTCCACATCATCCGCGCGTTGGCTCGAGCGGCAGTTGAACGATCCTTATGTCGCCGCATCGAAGCGCGAAGGCTTTCGCTCCCGGGCGGCATACAAGCTGATCGAAATCGACGACAAGTACCGCATCCTGAAACCGGGCCAGCGCGTAGTCGATTTGGGTGCGGCACCCGGTGGCTGGTCGCAGGTAGCCGCGGATCGCGTGAAGTCGATCGACGGCCGCGGTCAGATAGTCGCAATCGATTATCTCGGCATGGAACCGCTCCCCGGCGTCGAGATCGTGCAGCTCGATTTTACGGAGGCCCATGCGGAAGCGAAACTGAAGTCGCTGCTGCGCGGCGGGGCCGCCGACGTCGTCCTCTCCGACATGGCGGCTCCGACGGTCGGTCACTCCAAAACCGATCACTTGCGGATCATGGCATTGGCCGAAGCTGCCGCCGTCTTCGCATGCGATGTTCTGACGCCAGGTGGCACGTTTCTGTGCAAGGTTTTTCAAGGGGGCACCGAGAAAGACCTGCTTGACCTCCTGAAGAAGTCGTTCGCCGTGGTGCGCCATGTGAAGCCGCCGGCCAGCCGGAGCGATTCCGCCGAACTCTATGTGCTCGCGACGGGCTTCCGCGGCGAACAGCACAAATAAAAACGGCGACCGCATAAAGCGATCGCCGTTCGGTGACCACTCGCTTTGAGTGCGAGCCGATCGACGGTCTTAGATGACGTCGATCTCGGCCGGCAGGTACGAGGTAACCTCGAGGCCGACTTCCTGCTCGCGAACGGCGGGCTTCGTCCAGGTCTTCATGGCATTTCCTCCAGTTTCGTATTTGCTAAGTCACGTGATTAGCGCCGTGGAAATACCGGATAAGCCGCCGCAGGTCCAATCGAATTTTTCTGTCCTGGGCATCAGACTGCCTGATATGTAACAGTATTTCGTAACCGAGCGCCGCTGAGTGGGCCCCGCCGCCGTGGGCACGTCCGACAGTGTCTGACCGGCCCGGCCGGGCGACCCGCGCCGACCGGCCCACTTCCCCTGCAAAAGAGCCGGTGATATAGCGCTGCCGACCTGATCGCGGCGCCTCGAGGGCCGCCCGTTCCGTCGCCTCACGACAAGGAGAACCCCATGGCGAAGAGCCCGATCGTCAACGATTTGGCGTTGGCGCTGACGTTTGACGACGTGCTTCTGGTGCCTGCCGCCTCCGAAGTCATGCCGGGGCAGGTGAACGTGGCCTCCCGGGTGACAAAGTCGATCAAGGTAAACATTCCGATCATCTCGGCCGCAATGGATACGGTCACCGAAGGGCGCCTCGCTATTGCGATGGCGCAGGAAGGCGGGATCGGCGTTCTGCATCGCAATCTCGAGCCGAAGGATCAGGCGGCTCATGCAACCCAGGTCAAGAAATACGAGAGTGGCATTGTTCTGAACCCAGTCACGATTTCACCCGATGCCAAGCTGGCGGAGGCTCTGAAACTCATGGCCGATCACGCCATCTCCGGCATCCCGGTCGTCGAGAAGGCTCGCGGCGGCGCCAAGGGCCGGCTGGTGGGTATTCTCACCAACCGCGATGTCCGCTTCGCCACGAACATGGACACACCCGTTTCCGAACTGATGACGAAGGACAAGCTCATCACGGTAAAGCGCTCCGTCAGCCAGGCCGATGCGCGACGCCTGCTCCATCAGCACCGCATCGAAAAGCTGCTCGTCGTCGATGACGACTTCCACTGCATCGGCCTTATCACGGTCAAGGACATCGAGAAGGCCCAGAAGCATCCCAACGCCTGCAAAGATGAAGAGGGCCGCCTGCGCGTCGCCGCTGCGACGACCGTCGGCGAGGATGGGTTTGCCCGCACGGAAGCGTTGATTGCCGCCGGTTGCGACCTGATCGTTGTCGACACCGCGCACGGTCATTCCAAGCGCGTCCTCGAAATGGTGGAGCGCATCAAGAAGCTGTCCAATGCGGTGCAGGTCGCGGCTGGTAACGTCGCGACCGCAGCCGCCACGCGCGCTCTCATCGATGCTGGCGCCGACGCCGTAAAGGTTGGCATCGGACCGGGCTCGATCTGCACCACCCGCATCGTGGCGGGCGTGGGCGTGCCGCAGCTGACGGCCATCATGAACTGTGCCGAGGAAGCCCGGAAGCACGGGATCCCAATCATCGCTGACGGAGGCATCCGCTTCTCGGGCGACATCGTGAAGGCACTCGCCGCAGGCGCGAATTGCGTCATGATCGGTTCGCTGCTCGCGGGCACGGACGAGGCGCCGGGCGAGACGTATCTCTACCAGGGACGCACGTATAAGGCCTATCGCGGGATGGGCTCCGTCGGTGCGATGGCGCGAGGTTCCGCCGACCGTTACTTCCAGCAGGAGGTGAAGGACACGCTGAAACTCGTGCCCGAAGGGATCGAGGGACAGGTGCCCTACAAAGGACCGGTGGACGGTGTCCTCCACCAGCTCGTCGGCGGCCTGCGTGCGGGCATGGGCTACACGGGATCGCACACCCTCGAAGAGCTGCGCGAGAAGGCCGAGTTCGTCCGCATCTCGCCCGCCTCGATGCGTGAAAGCCACGCCCACGGCGTCGCCATTACACGTGAAAGTCCGAACTATCCCGGTGGAGTGTAAGGTTCGACATGAGCCCAGACCTGTCGATCCTGAAGCCCCTGTTCGTGCAGGTCGGACTGACCTTCACCCTCCTCTTCTGGATGGGCAAGGAACGCTATCAGGCCGTCACGACCGGAAATTTGATCCCAGGGGATCCCGGTTCGCGTCCCACTTGGAAGGGGCGCGCGGCGGTCGTCTCGAATGCCTTCCACAATCAGCTCGAAATGCCGATGCTGTTCTATGTGGCTGTCATTCTGGCGATCATCACCAGCTCGGCCGATTACTCCATGACGGCGCTAGCTTGGCTGTTTGCCATGCTGCGCGTGGTGCACGCGGCTATTCACACGACGTATAATAAGGTGCCGCACCGTTTCGGCGTATTCATTCTTAGCAACCTCGTGCTGCTTGCCATGTGGGCAAAACTCGCGCTGCATGTTCTGACCGCTGGCTGACGCAATGAGACCGGGTGCCCGGATCGCGGCTGCGATCGAAATCCTCGAAACGATCCTGACGCGGCACCAGCCCGTGAGCCTTGCGCTATCGGACTGGGGCAAGGCGCACCGGTTTGCAGGTTCCGGAGATCGCAACGCCATCGGCGGTCTCGTGTACGATGCCCTGCGCCGGCGCTCTTCCATCGCCTGGGCAATGGGCGCCGACACGCCCCGCGCGCTCGCCATCGGCGCCGCACCCTCCGCCTTCCGCATGGAACCCGAGGCCGTCGCGCTGGCGTGTGACGGCTCCAGCCACGCCCCGGCGGAACTCTCTGACGAGGAGCGCGCCGGACTGACCCGGCCCCTCGACGCCGCGCCGCCCCACATTCAGGCAGATATTCCCGACTGGCTCTGGCCGAGCTTTGTCTCCGCCTACGGCACGCGCGCCGTTCTCGAGGGGCGCCGGCTCGCCGAACGCGCGCCCGCCGATCTGCGCGTCAACACGCTGAAATCGACCCGCGAGAAAGTGCTGAAGGCGTTGGCCGAGTTCGGCGCGGAGCCGTGTGCGCACTCCCCCATCGGTGTCCGGGTTCCGCCCCCCTCGGGCACCGCCCGGACGCCGAACCTCGAAGCCGAAGCCGCCTTCCAGGCAGGCTGGTGCGAGATCCAGGACGAAGGTTCTCAGCTCGCGGCTCTCCTGGCGGGCGCCGGGCCACGCTTGCAGGTGCTCGATCTGTGTGCGGGTGCCGGCGGCAAGACGCTGGCCTTGGCCGCCCAGATGCAGAACACCGGTCAGATTTATGCGTACGACGACGATCGAAACCGCTTGAAACCTATCTTCGAGCGCGTCAAGCGCGCAGGCGTGCGCAACGTCCAGATCCTCAAAGGCGGAGACGAAGCGGCGCTGAAGGCGCTGGGACCGAAATTCGATCTGGTGCTCGTCGATGCACCCTGCACTGGAACGGGAGTGTGGCGCCGCCGCCCGGAAAGCAAGTGGAAGCTGAAGCCGCGCAACATCGAAGAACGCCAGGCGGAACAGGGCGCGGTTCTCAAGACGGCGCGGGCCCTGACCCGGCCGGGCGGTCGCCTCGTCTATGTCACCTGTTCACTTCTGCCGCAGGAAAACCGAGGGACTCTCGAACGCTTCCTGAGCGAAGCACCGGAGTTCTCGGTGGTTCCATTCGGCTCGGCGTGGAAAGAGCGGATCGGCACTGAACCGCCTGGGTCCGCGGACGGCCGTACTGACACCTTGCAGCTGACGCCGGCCTGCCACGGGACCGACGGATTTTTCGTCGCGATCCTGGAGCGCGCAAAGGCCTGACGGCTTCTCTACCGAAAAAATTGTAGACCCATCTTGTAATGCCACATGGCTGAGTTAGCTATGTTGCGCGAGTTGGCCAATCCGGCCTCGCCGCGGTCCTCGCTGCGAAGCAGGTTGCGCCACCCGGACTGGAACCGCAACTGAACGGTTGCGCGGGGGTGGACATTCAAGCCCGTCTCGGCGCCAGGGGAGACCACCGCAGACATGTCTGCTCCGCCACGGCTCTCCCACATCCCGGCCTTCGCCGCCCCAGCGGCGGGCGTCATCATCGTTTCATCCCGACTCCGATCCTATGAACGTCTTCGTCCGCGCGGCGTTGCACCTAAACGCGGCTTGCGCGGTTTGTGAGGGTCATTGATGCACGGCAGTCAGAATTCCTTTCTCTCTCTCAAATGTGAAGTTCGGACAGCCGAAGACAGGGGCGGTTACACGGTCGTCGCCAAAGAACCGATCGCCAAGGGCGAACTGATCGTCGTCTGGAGCGGTACGCTCGTCGATGGGACCGAGCTCGCAACGCTTCCGGCAAATGTGAAGCGGCACTCTTTGCAGGTCGAGGACGATCACTATCTCGTCTCGCTCACCGATTGCGAGCCTCCCGACTACGTCAATCACAGCTGCGCGCCCAATTCTGGCCTTTCGGGCCAGATCGGCCTCGTCGCGATGCGTGATATTCGTGCCGGCGAGGAAGTCACCTACGACTACGCGATGAGCGACGGGTCGCCTTATGACGAATTCGACTGCTGCTGCGGAGCCGAGCAGTGCCGCGGGCGGGTGACGGGCGAAGACTGGAGACGCAGTGAACTCTGGCAGCGCTATCAAGGCTATTTTTCGCCCTACCTGCAGCGCCGGATCGCGAAACTTCGCCGCCGGTTGCAGGCGCGGCCCGTCACGAGTGTTCTCGGCCGGCTCGGCAGCTCCAGTCGCGCCCGGGCATGACATGGCCGCCGGGTCAGCTGCCTATCTTCCGCTCGAAGTGAGCATCGAACGACCGATAGTCGCACGTCAGTTCCTCGCCCTCGTCGATGTCGCGGATCGCGATGTCGTAGCCCTCGATCGCGTTCGCCGCATGCACGCCGACCGTATTGGGTTCGTCGGAGTGATTCATGAACCGTGCGTTGTCGAGGCAGTAAATGTAAAGCCCGCTCGCGCCGTGCAGATATGTATAGGTCTCCACCGACTCGCGTGCGATGTGCGGAAGATCAAGAATCTGCTGGGCTGTGAAAAGCTGATCGAACCCGGCGAGAAACCGCCACGTCACCGTTCCCGCCTTGATCGGTTCAGCCGCGAACAAACCGGTGCCCGCGATCAGGCTCGGGCCGAGCCGCGTTCTGACGAGCAGCATGCGTGTGACATCTCCGAGGTGGCGCCGGGCGTACGGAGCGTGATAGGCCGCAAGCTGAAAGAAGTCGAGGCGGTCGCCGCCGGGGAATAATGTTGCAAGACTGTCAGATTTTGACGCTGGCCGGCGGTGCGACCGTGAGCTACGCGGAATACGGCGCGCCCGATGGAAGACCGGTGCTCGCGCTTCACGGTGCCCCGGCGTGCCGCCTCATGTTTTCCGTTGCGGATGCCGAAGCAAAAGCGCGAGGCCTGCGCTTCATCGCGCCCGACCGGCCTGGCTATGGCTTGACGCCGCCGGATGACCGTGTGTCCCTTGCCGGGCGGACAGAATGGCTGAAAGCCGTCGTGGATGCCCTCCGCCTCGACCGCTTCGCGGTTCTGGCCGTGTCGGGTGGCAGCCCCTACGCCGTTTCACTGGCGGCCCTTTGTCCGGAGCGCATCGCCGCTCTTGCACTGGTCTCACCGATGGGACCGGTTGCGGATTATGTGGAGAGCGCGGACTCCAAGCTTGAGCCGTTGTCGTTCCTGCACGACCGGTTCTTCATGCATATGCCCTATCGGACGTGGGTCACCCATCCACTGAGCGATGTGGGCGCCTGGATGTACCGCCACGGTCCCGACTTTTTCAATGGACTGCTGCCAAAACTGGCAGTCACCCCTGATGCAGGAATCCTGTCGCAACGGCACGTTTCCGAGGTCATGCGGACGATGACCCTCGAGGCGTTCCGGCAGGGTGGCGGAGGCGGCACCGCGGACCTCGAAATCTTCGGCAGGCCCTGGAACGTCAAATTCGCCGATGTGAAAACCCCAGCCCTTGTCTGGCAAGGGACGGAAGATCACGTCGTCCCACCCCAGGCCGCGCGATGGCTGGCCCGCCAGCTGCCGCGCTGCGAATTGCACAGCCTGGACGGTGCCGGTCAT
>JBLMYE010000221.1:0-2671 GCA_050258115.1 Deltaproteobacteria bacterium
CCGATGCAGATCAGGATGATTCCAAACCCGCGCGGACCGATGAGCATCGGGATCGTAGGCGTCTGCTGCAACTCGATCTGGAAGAACTTGTAGACGGCAAAGCCGAACGCGATGAACGACGTGGCCGTCCGGAGCCACGCCATCATCGTGCGTTCGTACGCAATGCGCGTCCGCTCGAAGGCAAGCGTGGTGCCGATGTCGCGCTGCAGCGGCCCGGCACCTGGACGGGTGTCGTTCATTTCAGCATCACCGGTGGATCCTGGCGCGTCTGTTACTTGCCCTCGGGAAGAACCATGCGGTCCGCCGTGAGCTTGTAGGTCCACGGGCACCCCGAATTCTTCCAGCCATTCACCAGGTGCTGCCCGGCGAAGACGCTGTGCGGGTCCTCGACCGTATCGCCTTCCATGCCATCGAAGATGTTGTAGACGTTCTTGAACCCGGCCTGCGCCATCAGGTTGACGGCAATGGCACTGCGCCCGCCTGACCGGCACATGGCGAGGATCGTGTCGTCCTCACTCGCCACCTGCTTCACCCGGGCCACGAAGTCGGGCAGTAGCTTCATTGGAAACTCTTTCTTGACGCTGTCCCACTCGTAGGACTGGACAGCGACAGGAATCTTCCACGCCATCGGCGCATGCCCTACGAACAGCATCTCCTCGGGGGTCCGTACGTCGAGGATCATGACGTGGCCCGGGTCGGCCTGCCATTTCCGGTAAGCCTCGCCGGCCGTCACGTAGAGCCCCAGGGCGGTCTGTTTCCCCTTGGGGATTTCACGGGTCACGTCGTTCATCTCGATCTCCTTTCGGCAGAAGCTTCTTGCGACACCCCTGCTCGACCTCCGGACCGTCAGGCCTGGCCGTCGAGAATCTTGAGGATGCTCTTGTAGCCGCCGCCGTTGATCGCCTTGCGGCCGTTCGCCTCCAGCAGGTTTTTCGCTCGCTCGGCCCGTCCGCCCCTGAGGCAGAACGTCACGAACGTCTTGCCGCGGGGAAGTTCAGACAGCTGGCCTTCCAGTTTCAGGAGCGGAATGTTCGTCGCTCCCGGAACCGGGTTCTTCTTGACTTCGAGCTTCGAACGCACGTCGAGCAGGACCGCTCCCTTCTTGATCCACTTGGCGACCTCTTCCGCAGGTGGCATCGGGAGTTTTCCCTGCAGGCCGAGTATCGTGGTCTTTACGTTCCGGACGAGCTTCGACCCGGGACCATCCGCAGCGGCTTTTTTCCTGGTTGGCATCTGGATTCTCCATTCAGTTTTGAGGATCGGCGAACATGGTGTGATCGTGCGGCCGCGACCTACGCGGCCTTCGGCACCGCGGGGCCGGCAGGGGCATTTCGTCCCGCGAAGATGCGAGCGGCGATGAAGGAGAAGAGCCCCATCATCGGTATACCCAGGGTCACCATCACGGTGGTCTCGGGAGCAGCGTCCGTCGCGACGAGCAGCGGCGCGAGTGCGGCGCCGACGTTGCGCGTGCTCAGTCCAAGCGTCATCACGCTCTTCCTGGCCGGCGGGACACCGAAGGCAAGTGCATACGACGCGGCGATCGTCAGCGTGAAGAACATGACCTGAGCCAGGATCGCCCACGTGCCGACGGCGGCGGTGAATCCCTTCGCGTAGATGACGACGACCAGCAGCAGCATCAGCAACGTGTCGATCCCGGTGCCCTTGCTGACGTACGGGTGGATGGACGACGCGATCGCCGGCCGCGACCGCTGGATCGCGATCCCGATCACGAGCGGAATCAGGACCAGGAACAACATGGGCTTCGCAACGGTCCACGCGCTGACCGTCACCCCCTTGACCAGCAGCGGTACCATGAGTGGCATGTAGACGACGGTGCCGGCTGACGCCAGCAGCATGAAGCTCGCCGCGTAGTTCACGTCGCCGTGCGCCTTGTCGACCATGCCCGGGAGCAACGGCGCGCACGGCGCAAGTCCGAGCAGCAGCAGCCCCATCGCATAGGGCTCGCTCAAAGGCAGCACCATGCCGAGGGCGTACGCGAGCGCGGGGCACAGGACGAATGCCCACAGCAGGCTCAGTGTCACGAAGCGCACGTCCCGCAGTCCCGCGACGGCCTTCCTCAGGTCGATCCTGAGGCCGAGATCGAGCAGGTTGCCGGCCATGAAGATGACGACCGTGATCTTCAGCAGGATGGGAAGTAGTTCAGTCATGTCTGCTCCTCCACAGCCGTCGCTTCATGCGCGCGAGGGCCGGTCTTGGGTTGGCCTTGTCCAACGATTCTTTTCCCCTGCCATGGCCAGTGTCCCTCGATCTCGACAGCCAGGGTCCAGCTCAGGAACGTGCGCACCAGCACCAGGAGCCCGAGAACCGAAACGTTCAGAAGCGTGGGCTCCAGCGCGACCGTCCTGACGACGTCGCCGGCAACGAGGAACTCCAGACCGAGCAGCAGCGACCGTCCCATCTGGTGTTTGTAGCTGCCGTAGGCGCCGGGCTCGTCGAGCCGGAACAGGAAGCGGACGGTGCCCTTCGTGATCGCAACCCGGATCACGCCGGCGATGATCACCACCGCGCCCAGGACCTCGATGCCCAGCGCCGCCCATTCGATGGCGGCGCGAATCGTCTCGACAAGGTGTTCGTTCTGCATCAATTGCCCCAGTTGTCGCCTAATGACTACTTTTCTAGTGGTAGGCTGGCCTTCTTCCATCCCTTCGCG
>JBLMYE010000222.1:0-4234 GCA_050258115.1 Deltaproteobacteria bacterium
GGCGAGGTGCCGAGAATGGGAACGCCCGCCTCTTCCAGCGGACCAGCGAGCTTCAGCGGTGTCTGTCCTCCGAACTGGACGATGACCCCCTTCACCGTGCCCTTCGACTGCTCCTTGCGGATTACTTCGAGGACGTCCTCGGCGGTCAATGGTTCGAAGTACAGGCGATCGGACGTGTCGTAATCGGTGGAGACGGTTTCCGGATTGCAGTTGACCATGATGGTCTCGTACCCGGCTTCTGTCAGCGCGAAGCAGGCATGGCAGCAGCAATAGTCGAATTCGATGCCTTGCCCGATACGGTTGGGACCGCCGCCCAGAATGATGATCTTCTCGCGGCCGGACGGATCGGCTTCACAGACGGGATCGCCCGTCAGTCCGGCCTCGTAGGTCGAATACATGTAGGCGGTCGGCGAAGCGAACTCGGCGGCGCAGGTATCGATCCGTTTGAACACGGGCGTCACACCGAGATCATGGCGCAACTGGCGGACTTCGGCTTCCGTTATGCCCGACAGCTTCGCAAGGCGAGCGTCGGAAAAGCCAGAGGATTTGAGAAGGCGCATCAGAGGCGCCGTCCGGGGCAGACCGTGTGCCCTGACCCGGGCTTCGAGATCAACGATTTCCTGAAGCCGATCGATGAACCACGGATCGAACTTCGAAAACGCGTGAACCGTTTCGTGATCGACGCCAAGGCGCAACGCCTGCGCGACCTTCAGGAGACGGTCGGGAGCGGGCCGCGACAGCGCGGCGCGAACGACGTTTTTGTCGTCTCCAAGCCCCAGCCCTTCGAGCGCGATGTCGTCGAGGCCGGTGAGACCGGTTTCCATCGAGCGAAGCGCCTTTTGGAGGCTTTCGGCGAACGTGCGGCCGATGGCCATGACTTCGCCGACGGACTTCATCGCCGTCGTCAACGTGGAGTCGGCGCCGGGGAACTTCTCGAAGGCGAAGCGCGGGATCTTCGTGACCACGTAATCGATGGTGGGCTCGAACGACGCGGGTGTCGCGCCGCCGGTGATGTCGTTTTCAAGTTCGTCGAGCGTGTAGCCGACGGCCAAGCGGGCCGCGACCTTTGCAATGGGAAAACCGGTCGCCTTGGAGGCGAGTGCAGACGACCGCGACACACGCGGGTTCATTTCGATGACGACGAGGCGCCCGTTGGCGGGATTGACGGCGAACTGCACGTTGGAACCGCCGGTCTCGACACCGATCTCGCGCAGGACCGCCAGCGAGGCGTCGCGCATGATCTGATATTCCTTGTCCGTGAGCGTGAGTGCCGGTGCGACGGTGATCGAGTCGCCCGTGTGCACGCCCATGGGGTCGACGTTCTCGATGGAACAGATGATGATGGCGTTGTCCGCTTTATCGCGGACGACCTCCATCTCATATTCCTTCCAGCCGATGAGGCTTTCGTCGATGAGGATCTGGCCGACGGGCGAAGCATCCAGACCCGACTTGGCGATGGTCTCGAACTCTTCGCGATTGTAGGCGACGCCGCCGCCGGTGCCGCCGAGCGTGAAGGCCGGGCGGATGATCGCTGGAAGGCCGATCGCGTCGAGCGCGCGCATGGCTTCCGCGAAGCCCGTCGCGCGGTCATAGCCGACCACCTGCCCCGAGGCGTCACGGATCTCGGGCGAAGAGGCGATGGCGGCGCGCGGGCTTTCAAGCCCGATCCGGTCCATTGCCTCGCGGAACAGCTTGCGGTCTTCCGCCTTATCGATCGCGTCCGCCTTCGCGCCGATCAGCTCGACGTCCATGGCCTTGAGCACCCCCTGCCGCTCCAGCGCCAGCGCCGTGTTGAGCGCCGTCTGGCCACCCATTGTCGGCAGCAGAACGAGTTT
This sequence comes from Deltaproteobacteria bacterium, assembly GCA_050258115.1. Lineage (GTDB taxonomy): Bacteria > Pseudomonadota > Alphaproteobacteria > Rhizobiales > Hyphomicrobiaceae > JAGVSR01. Next base: position 1,836 of record JBLMYE010000222.1, read on the forward strand.
CCGCGACGGATACCTGGCCTTTTCCTCGGCGATGATCTTGGCCACCACGTCCGGCGTGATCGGCTCCACGTAGGTGGCATCCGCCAGGTCCGGATCGGTCATGATCGTGGCCGGATTGGAATTCACCAGCACGATACGATACCCGTCGGCTTTCAATGCCTTGCAGGCCTGCGTTCCGGAATAGTCGAACTCGCAGGCTTGGCCGATCACGATGGGGCCGGCGCCGATGATGAGGACGGTATCGATATCTGTACGTTTGGGCATGGCGGGGCCGACTCTTATTGCAGGGCAAATGGTTTGGCTATAGGCCGCGACGGTTCGCGCGGCGAGTATGCCCGGCCGTCGTGACGATCAGACGTGCACCATTGCATTTTGCCGGGGCGGGGCGGCCGGCCTGCAAAAAAGCCCGGGGCCGCAGGGGCCGCCGGGCTCTTTCATCTGCCGCAAAAAAGGATCAACCCGCAGGCTTCTCGATCTTGAGGTCGGTCGGATAGGTATAGACCTCTTTGAAGATCGGGGTATCGAGCATCCCCTCGCGGGCAAAGATAATGCGGGCCGGCAGTCCGGTATCGACGTCGAGGTAGATCACGCGCACGGCTTCGTTCTTCGGGGGCTCCGCGCCCTTCTCGCCCCGCTTTTCCGCTTCGATCTGCTCGGGCGTTTTCTGCGGGGGCTCGTCGACGCCGCGATAGGCGCGGACCTTGCGGCCTTCGACGGTCTCCGCGCCCATGCATTCGAACTGGCCGACGCTTTTGGGGATCTCCGCCAGGGTGCTCTTGAAGAAGTTGACGATCTGTTCGGTCGTCGTCGGGTCCACTTTCGTCCACGCGCCGCCCGCCGCCCGGCTCCAGGCCTCCGTGCCAATGAGAACGGTTTCAGTGGTCTTCTCGGGTTCGGTCAGCGGTTTCACGATCTGGCGCATGCGATCGGGTTTGACGTACTCAAGCGTCATGGTGAACGGCCCCTGTTCGCCGATCAGGTTCATCTCCTTGCGCACCATGTCGGAGTTCGACTGACGTGTGAACGCTTGCAGGACTTCGTTTGAGCAATCGGCGGAGGCCGTGCCGGCCGTCGCCAGGAGAGCAAGAGCGGCAACGGTGCCGGGCAGATAGGACTTCATTTAGGGGACTCCATGGGGCGCGACCGCGACCTTCGAAATTGAGCCTTCAGGATTACTTCTGGTCGGTGGACGAGCCCGATCCCGCGAGCAGCTCGGTCGGCGGCGTGATCGTGATGCCCTCATAGGTGTAAGTCGCCACAAATTTCGGCGGGCCATCGGACTTCGCCGACTTCGTCACGTAGTAGGCCGGCAGGCCGGTATCGGTCGCGATGTAGACGGTGGTGACGACGTCCATGCCGTCGGTGTCCTTGGCGACGGCCGTCCCATAGCCGATGAACTCCTTGCCTTCGTAGGTCACTTTGCCGAGGCAGGAAAAGTCTGCGGCCGCTTTCGGCGGCATCTTATAGGCTTCGCGCTCCTGCGTGACGATCTGGGCGTTATGCGGCGGCTGCTCTTCCCATCCGCCTTCCGTGTTTGCCCATGCCCACTTGCCGATGCCGATCGTCTCGACGGGCGCTTCCTCGGTGGGGCTCTCGATCTTGTTATAAATGGCGTCGGGCGCCACGAAATCGATCGTGCGGACGAGCGGGCCGTTCAACGTCTGGGCCGACGCCACGGTGCGGAAGGCAGGCTGGGCGCGCTGCTTGACGAAGGCAGCCTCGACCTCCCCCTTGCACTTTTCATCGGCGAAGGCGGGCGCCGCGGCGCAGAGGGCAGCACAGGACAAAGCAACAATTCGCATGGACGGGCAACCTCCCAGAGTGTTCTCGATTTTGCCGCCCTTATACGCGTCTGCCCGGGCGGGCTGTCCTTAAATCTGGGAAAGGTTGACGGCGCAGCCGCCGCTTTACTTTCCGAACGCTTTACAGGGGTCTTCGCGGACGATCGCCGGCGTGAAGATCAGAAAGTCGGCGGCGGGTTTTCCCTCGGGATCGCGGGGAAGGTATGTCTCCGGATCGTTCTGGCCGCTTTCGACCTCGACGAGAACGATGGACACGACCTTCCCGTCCAGGGCGCGGGTACGCAGGTACCACGGAACCCCCCGGTCGGTGCGCGCGTGATTGTTCCCGGTCAACAGAATGGCTCGACCGTGGCTGGAGAGGGCCTGCATGGTTGCATCAGCCAGATGGGCGTCGCGGTATCGTTGCGCGAAGGCCATGGAGGGAATGGCGGTCTTCGGCAGCATGCCGCAGTGGGAGGCTTCGATTTCCGCCGCCGACGCCGCGTCCAGATCGGAACCGAGCGGCTTGTCGAGCGCGAGCCGTGCGCGGTCGGCTTCGGATAGGACCGATGGCCCTTCTTTCGCGATCTTGCGGATCAGGTCGCGCGGCGGGTCCCC
>JBLMYE010000223.1:0-6356 GCA_050258115.1 Deltaproteobacteria bacterium
CGGGCCGGCGACCTCAAGGCCGAGATATGACCGAGCCCGTCAGCACGGGAACAGAAGTCCCCCACGGCGGCACCGCCAACAAGGTGTTTCCGCCGCTCGACCCCTCGACCGTTTCGCCCCAGCTCGTCTGGCTCGCGATCACGTTCGTGGGCCTCTATTTCCTTCTGAAGAAGATCGCCATTCCGCGTATCGGCGGCGTCATCGAAGAGCGCAGCAATCGTATACAGCGCGACATCGACGCGGCCGAACGGCTGAAGGACGAAGTCGAAACGGCCATGAAGGCGTACGAGAAGTCTCTAAGTGACGCCCGCGCCAACGCCACCACCATTGCGCGCCAGACCCGCGAGAAGCTTGCCTCCGAAGTCGATCGTGAGCGCGCGAGCGTCGAAGGCGCGATCACGAGTAAGCTTGCCGACGCCGAAGCCCGCATCGCCGATACGAAGCGCAAGGCGCTCTCCAGCGTCGATGAAATTGCCTCTGAAATCGCCGGGCCTGTCGTCAAGCAGTTGACGGGCAAAGACGTGACCGCCGACGAGGTTAAGCGTGCGCTTAACGCCGGTACGGGAGAATAAACGCCATGATCGTCGATATCGCGATGGTGAATCTTCTCGACCCGAAGGACACCTACTTCTGGACCGCTTTGGCGCTTCTCGGCTTCTTTGCGATCCTTGCCTACTTCAAGGTTCCCGATAGCGTCGGAAAGTCGCTCGACGCACGCGCTGACGCAATCCGCAAGGAATTGGACGACGCGCGCCGCATGCGCGAAGAAGCCCAGCAGCTGCTCGCCGACTATCAGCGCCGCAGCAAGGAAGCCGAGGAAGAAGCTCGCGAGATCGTCGCCGCTGCCAAGCGCGAAGCGGAAACACTGGCGAGCGAGACTCGCAAGTCCCTGGCGGAAACTCTGGAGCGCCGCACCAAGGCCGCCGAAGAGAAAATTTCCCGGGCCGAAGCTCAGGCGATCAGTGAGGTTCGCGCCGCTGCGGTGGATGTCGCTCTGACGACCGCCGAAAAGATCCTGCGTTCGAAGGTAACGGGCGCCGACGCCGACGCTTTGATTGAAGGCAGCATCCGCGACCTGAAGGGCCGGCTGAACTGAGACGATCGCATGATGGAAACGAACAAGGCCGGGTCGCTCCCGGCCTTTTTTGTTGCTGCGCTGCCGGCAGGGGAATGCCGCCGCGCGTCGATCAACCCGCTCCGGGCACGCCACGGTCGAACGCGACGAACACCTGATAGTCGCCAGGACGCGACCCTTCCGTAATGTCGAAGGTCACGGTCCGAACGGCGGAGAAATAGCCGATTGGATTTTCGAGACTGACATTGACGTCGACCGTCATCTTGTCGCTCGTCAGGCGGTTTCGCTTGTCGTCCGTCACGAACACCGAGACGGGAAGCGTAACGGTGCCGGGTCTGCCTTTCGGACCAAGCAGAATACGTCCCGAAAAACCGTATCTGACGGTTACCCGACCCGGCTCGATCGTGCATTCGCGTGCCGTCTTGGTGATCTCGCCGCGGTGGATCACGGCCATCCCGTCGCCGACGCGTCCTGGCTCGTAGATCGTAATGAAGTTCTCGCGCGGCCAGGTCGTGAAGCGCGGACAGCCGGCGGCGACTTCCATGCCGCCGGAGGGCATCGCGCCTTCACCAGCCTGAGCGGCGGCCAGCAGCTGTGCCTCGTTCACGGCACTCGTCTCCGAGGTCGCCGAATCTCCGCCCATGATCCCTGAGCCGAGACCTGAGGTAATTGAGGAGAGACCGCACCCGCCCAGAAGGCTGGCAGCCCACAGCGACACGGCGAGCGTCAAGGCTCGGTGCCCGGCTGTAGGGATCGATTGCGTCATTGCGTGCCCGTCCGCATAATGCTGCCCCGAGCGGATGGACAGAGGCCGGATCGTGACCCAGACGCCGTCGGCGGATTCCCGCTCACGATATGATTCGAACTGTACCACCCCGCGAATAGCGCGGACAATTCTGTTACTTTATCCATCCGCAACTGATGAGACAGGGCCTTGATACCGATGCAGGAGACGCGAGTGGACACTTCGAACAGGCGCCCGCCGCTCCACATCTTGCTGGCAGCCCCGCGCGGCTTCTGTGCGGGGGTGGACCGCGCCATCCAGATTGTCGAATTGGCTTTGGCCAAGTATGGCGCTCCCGTCTACGTGCGGCACGAGATTGTTCATAACCGCTTCGTCGTGGATGCTCTCAAGGCGAAAGGTGCCGTTTTTGTGGACGAACTGGACGAGATTCCACCTACGTCCCAACCCGTGATTTTTTCGGCACACGGGGTTGCCAAGGCCGTCGTCGAGGACGCCCGGAGGCGTAATGTTTTCGCCCTCGATGCCACCTGCCCACTTGTCTACAAGGTTCACATCGAAGCCCAGCGGCATCACCTGGAAGGCCGCGAGATCATCCTTGTCGGCCACAAGGGGCACCCGGAAGTCGAAGGAACCATGGGCCAGTTGCCGGAAGGTGCCGTCCGGCTGATCGAGACGGCCGCCGATGCGCGCGCTTTCGTTCCCAAAGACCCGGCCAAGCTCGCCTTCGTCACACAGACCACCCTGTCGGTCGACGACACTGCGGAAATCGTCGCGATCCTTAACGAGCGATTTCCCGGCATTGCCGGACCCATGAAAGAAGACATTTGCTACGCGACGACCAATCGTCAGGCCGCCGTGAAGACGGTCGCGCCCAGGCTCGACTGCCTGCTGGTCATCGGCGCCCCCAATTCATCCAATTCGGTCCGCCTCGTCGAAGTCGCCGAACGCGCGGGTTGCACCAACGCCCTGCTCATTCAGCGGGCAAGCGACTTGCCCTGGCCGCGGCTGGAAGGGGTCCGGACGCTCGGGATCACCGCCGGAGCCTCGGCCCCCGAACAGCTTGTCAACGAAGTTATCGATGCCCTGAAAACACGGTTCGATGTGCGTATCGAAGTGGTCTCTACCGCAACCGAGAACATTGCCTTCAACGTTCCCCGCGAACTGCGCGACGTGCGCGCGCCCGGCTCCACGTCGTCACTGGCGGCCGAGAAACCCGCGCGGCCGATGTGAGTGAGCACACATGGCCGTCTATACCGAAGTGACTGACGACGAATTGTCGTCGTTTCTCGCACGCTACGATGTGGGCACGCTCGTCGCCTACAAGGGCATCGCGGAAGGCGTCGAGAATACGAACTATCTCGTGCAGACCTCTAAGGCGCGTTTCATCCTTACGCTTTACGAGAAACGCGTCGCAACCGCGGATCTGCCGTTCTTCTTGAACCTGATGGAGCACGTGTCCGGGCGCGGCGTCTCCTGCCCCCGTCCGGTCCACGCGAGAGACGGCCAGATCCTCTCCAAACTGGCTGGGCGAACGGCGGCCATGGTGACCTTCCTCGACGGCTTCTCGGTCAAGAAGCCGCGGGTGGATCACTGCCAAAAGCTTGGCCGCGCGCTGGCCCAACTGCATCTCGCCACCGGCTCTTTCAGCCAGTCGCGCCCGAATGTACTCGGTGAGGCCGGCTGGCGTCCCTTGTTCGAGAAATTCCGCAGCCGCGCCGACGAGATCGCGCCGGGCCTTCAGTCCCTGATCGACGGCGAACTCAAGGCCCTGAGCGCCTCCTGGCCGGCGACACTGCCCACCGGCGTCATCCATGCCGATCTTTTTCCCGACAACGTCTTCTTCCTCGGCGACAGCCTGTCCGGCCTCATCGATTTCTACTTCGCCTGCAACGATGCGCTGGCCTACGATGTCGCGATCTGCCTGAATGCCTGGTGCTTCGAACAGGATGGCGCCTTCAACCTCACGAAGGGCCGCGCACTTCTCGAAGGTTATGACAGCGTGCGTAGGCTCACGCCTGAAGAACGAGCCGCCATGCCTGTTCTCGCACGCGGCGCTGCGACCCGTTTTCTGCTGACCCGATCCTACGACTGGCTGAACCGACCGCCGAACGCGATCGTCACGCCCCACGACCCCCTCGACTACGTTCGCCGCCTGCGCTTTCACCAGACCGTGCATTCCATCGGCGCCTACGGCGGCAGCGAGGACCGATGACACACGGCGGTCCGAAGAAAGTCGTCATCTACACCGATGGGGCCTGCTCGGGAAACCCCGGCCCCGGCGGCTGGGGTGCGGTCATGATCTGGGGCGAGCATCGCAAGGAACTATGCGGTGGCGCGGCGGAGACCACCAACAACCGTATGGAGCTTCAGGCCGTGATCGAGGCTCTGAACGCGCTGACACGCGCCGCGCACATCGATCTTTTTACAGACAGCGCCTACGTCAAGAACGGGATCACGTCATGGATCCATTCGTGGAAGCGCAATGGCTGGAAAACGGCCGACAAGAAGCCGGTGAAGAATGCCGATCTCTGGCAGCAACTGGAAGCAGCGCGGCATCTTCACGAAGTCGACTGGCACTGGGTCAAGGGACATGCCGGCCACCCGGAGAACGAACGCGCTGACGAACTGGCCCGTCAGGGAATGAGCCCGTTCAAGACGATCGCATGAGAAAACCGCGACGCCGCCGGCGTCGCGGTTCTTGGTTTTCGACGCGGACCGGACCGCTCAGATGACGTTGTCGATCAGCTTGCACATCGTCTCGGCGCTGGATTTGTCATGCGCCGGCGGGCTTTCGTCGATGTTAAGAACCTTTACGACGCCGTCGTCGACGAGCATGGCATAGCGCTTGGAACGGACGCCAAGCCCGATTCCTGCGCCCGTCAGATCGATGTCGAGCCCGATCGCCTTGGCGAATGCCGCGCTATCGTCCGTCAGCATGAGGATCTTACCCTTGGATCCCGTGGCCTTCGCCCATTCGTCCATCACGAACACATCGTTGACGGCGGTGCAAGCGATGGTGTCGACGCCTTTGGACTTGAGTTCGTCGGCCTTCTGAATGAACCCCGGAAGGTGCTGCAAATGGCACGTCGGCGTGAAGGCACCCGGCACGGCGAAAAGCGCGACCTTCCGGCCCTTGAACACGTCGGCCGTCGTGAGCGGCTTGGGTCCATCGTCCGTCATCGTCATGAACTTGGCGTCGGGCAGGCTGTCACCCGGCTTGATGGTCATTGATTTCTCCTCTTCTCGTGCCGCGATCGGTTGAAGTTTCCGACACGGACCTGTTTCTGCCCGACTTCTATACGGGCCCACTCATTCAGTCGATGATGAAGCGGTCTTCCGAGTGGCCCTTCTCTCCCGCCATCACGACGCTGACAGCGGCACCCTTTAACGCTGCAAGGTCGCCCGGGTCGGAAAAAACGAGATCGAACGCGACACGTTCGCCCATAACGCCCTGTCGCACGGGCATCGGCAGAAAGCGACCGCTGTCGATGGACAGAAACATCGCGGCAACCGAAGCATCACCGGGAAAATCCGCAGAAAGACGAATGACCCCGGACTTGCCGGATGGCCGCTCCATCCTGAGCCCGGTAGGATCGCCGGGCTTCAGGTCGCGTCCCGAACGCGGCACGGCATCGTAAGCCCGCTGAGCATCGGGGCCCGCCGGCGGCAATGCGCCCGGTGGCACGGTCAACGTGAAGCGCGTCTCGGCCGGCACGCAGAGCTTTTCACAAATGCCGTAGTTCACGCTGACGTCGATCTCGACCGGTGCCGCGCCATCGACCGGTGTAATGCGCACAGGAAAAATCGCGTACTCGCGATACCCGATCACGTCGCCGGCCTTATCGCTCGTCACGTGTGGCACCGGGAACAGAACCTGGGCCTTTGCGATATTCTTCGAAGCGGTCCAGTTGAACTCGGGGGGGATGCCCCCGGCTGTACCCGGATTGCGCCAGTAGGTTTTCCAGCCCCTGTCCATCGCCATTTCGATGAAGGCCGTGATGCTCCCCGGCGCCGAACCAGCAACGTCGCCTGCAAACAGACGGGCCCGGTGTCGCTCCCCGTCGATCCAGTCCGTAGCGATCTCCTGAGCAGAAGCTGGGCGGGCCAGCACCGTAAAGGCCAGCGCGACGACGATCATCGCAGCAACCGGCGACCGCAGCAAACCATAAGCGCCCGGCGCACTTACGAACGTCATCATACGGACCCCGTCGGATTGATTGGCCCGGCCTGTGCAGGCCGCCGGACGCTCGTCCCTTCCAGCCGTCTGAAATTGCCTGAGGCAGACCCTTCACAGATGGGGGCCAGCCACACTAGATTAAGGGCATGTCGTCGCCCAAGTCCAAGCGATCTGCCGGCCCTCGAATGACGCTCGAAGGGCAGCTGCTCGTCGCCATGCCGGTCATGACGGACAAGCGGTTCGCCCGCTCGGTCATCTATATGTGCGCGCACTCCAAAGATGGCGCCATGGGGCTCATCATTAATCATCGCGCCGATCACATCAGCTTTCCAGACTTGCTCGACCGTCTGGGCATCACT
>JBLMYE010000224.1:0-2697 GCA_050258115.1 Deltaproteobacteria bacterium
GGACTTCTGATCCCGCCCGTGCTGACGCAACTGCTGTCGAGCTAACTGCCGATCGCGCCGGAGTTTGCACTGTCGGCACGCAGTGTCGGCTTGGCGGTGGCTTACGGCGTGCTCGTGGCGCTCCTGTTTGCGCTCTGGCCGCTGGGGCGTGCGGAACAGGTGCGAGCGAGCGTCCTGTTCCGCGATGAAGTTGATCCGAGCCGTGCATGGCCGCATCCACGTATCCTGGCGCTGATTGCCGTTTCGGCGGTCGTGCTCGTTTCGATCGCGGTGCTGTCGTCAGAATCGCATCTGATCGCGTCCGGCTTTGTCGGGGGACTCGCCGTCGTGATCGGTCTGTTCTGGGTTCTGGGAGGACTGGTGACGCGGCTGGCGCGTGGTGTCCGGCGGCCGCGGCGGCCCGAACTGGCACTGGCCATCGCCAATATCGGGGCGCCGGGCGGACTGACACGCTCGGTGGTGCTGTCGCTCGGTGCCGGTCTGTCGCTTTTGGTCGCCGTCGCGCTTGCTGATGCCTCGCTCGTCGACGAATTGGAAAGCCGGCTGCCACAATCCTCGCCTGCCTACTTCGTCATCGATATCCCGAAAAAGGACCAGCAGCCCTTCCGCGACGCCGTTCTCCGCGAGGCGCCGGGTGCGGAGATCGAAGATGCTCCCATGCTGCGGGGGCGGCTGATTTCCCTTGGCGGCGTGCCGGTGGAGGATATCAAGGCGCCGCCGGAGGCGCAGTGGGTGCTGACGGGCGACCGGGGCCTCACCTATTCGGATCGAGTTCCCGCGGGCTCGAAGGTCGTTCAGGGCGACTGGTGGCAGCCGGGCTATACGGGTGAGCCGCTGGTTTCATTCGAGGCGGAACTTGCGCGCAATCTCGAACTGAAGATCGGCGACAGCATCGTCGTCAACGTGCTGGGGCGCAATATCACGGCCCGGATCGCAAACCTGCGGGAGGTGAAGTGGGAGAGCCTGGCGCTCAACTTCGTGATGGTGTTTTCGCCCAACACGCTTGCGGGTGCGCCTCATAACCTGCTTGCGACGATTTCCTTGCCCGAGACCTCCGGGACGGCCGATGAGGTTCGTCTGGCGCGTGCCCTCGGCAAGGCGTTTCCGGCGGTGACGGCCATTCGGGTCAAGGAAGCGATCGAGGCGTTCAACAAGGTCTTCGAGAAGGTCATGGCGGCGGTGCGTGTCGCGGGCAGTGTGACGCTGATGGCGGGCGCCTTGGTGCTTGCGGGGGCCATGGCCACGGCTCAACGGCGGCGTATCCTGGAGGCCGTCATTCTGCGAGCGCTCGGGGCCACGCGGTCGCGCATCCTCGCCGCCCATGTCATCGAATATCTGCTTCTGGCCGTGGTCGCCGCGATTGCGGCGACGGTGCTCGGCTCGATCGCCGCCTATGCGGTGGTGACGATGGTCATGGAACTGCCGTTCGTCTTCTCGTGGGCGGCCGTGGGCTGGGCTCTGCTGACCGCAGCCCTTCTGGTGGTGGTTTTCGGGGCGGTCGGTACGTGGCGCGTGCTCAGCGCTCGGCCTGTTCCGTATCTTCGCTCGCAATAAGGGACGACGACGGACGACTAAGTAGTTGTTCGTATCGCAGTTTGGGCCGCATAGGGAGGTTCCGGGCCGGGACGGCCTTGAATTCGCGGTGAACTTCCCCAATATCTCGCGAGCGGCCCATCGTTGGGCCGCGTGACAAGTTTCTCAAAGGGTCTGCCAGATGGCACAGCTTGAAGATAGATACGCGCGGCCGGGCACGGTCGTCCGCACGGGCGCCCAGGTCGATGAAGGCCTGCGCGCCTACATGCTGCGCGTCTACAACTACATGTCGGCCGGCGTCGCTCTCACGGGCGTCGTGGCATTCTTTACGGCGCAGGCCGCGATGTCGAATCCGGCCGTGGCGCAGGCGCTCTACGCCTCGCCGCTGAAGTGGGTGATTATGTTCGCCCCGCTGGCGTTCGTGTTTTACCTGTCGTTCCGGGTCTACAAGATGAGCCCGGCTGCGGCGCAGATCGCCTTCTGGCTGTTCGCCGCGGTGATGGGCGTTTCGCTCTCGGCCATCTTCCTGGTATTCACAGGCGCGTCTATCGCACAGGTGTTCTTCGTGACGGCCGCCGCGTTCGCGTCGCTCAGCATCTATGGCTACACGACACAGAAGGATTTGTCGGGCTGGGGTTCGTTCCTCATTATGGGCGTCGTGGGCATCATCATTGCCGCGCTGCTCAACCTCTTCCTGCAGTCCAGCGGTTTGAGCTTCGCGATCAACGTTCTCGGCGTGCTGATCTTCGCCGGCCTGACGGCGTATGACACGCAGCAGATCAAGGATGGCTACTACGCGATCCGAGGCGATGCCGCTCTGGTCGCCAAGAGTGCGGTCATGGGGGCTCTAAGCCTCTACCTGGACTTCATCAACATGTTCACGTCGCTGCTTCAGTTGATGGGCAACCGTGAATAACCCGAACGGTCCTAGAAAATGAGGAAGCCCCGCAGCGATGCGGGGCTTTCTTTTTTGGTGGGAGCCCGATGAGATTTCGCGTGAGGGGCGGGTGCCGGCCCCGGCCATCCCATCAAACGACGACGCGCATGGATTTGTCGAGCACGGCTAGAACGCGAGCGAGGTCATGGCCGCGCTTCAGAATGAGCCCCGTCGTCGAGACCACGCTGTAGGCGCCTTGCTTGCGAGCGAGGCGCGGCGTCTTCTCG
>JBLMYE010000225.1:0-3301 GCA_050258115.1 Deltaproteobacteria bacterium
GGTTCGCAAGAGATTGCGGCGGGCCGGCGTTCGGACGCAGCGCACCGGTTTGGCGACCGGCGCCGGTAATCAGGCTCCCGTTTTTGCAGTCTGGGATCTAGAAAGTTCCGAACATGGTTCCAAGAACTATGACGGCGGACAGCGCCAGAATGGCGCCGACGATGGCAACCATGACGATGTCGACATAACTCTCGCGATGGCTGCTTCCGCAGACCGCAAGCATTGTCACCACGGCGCCGTTATGAGGCAGGCTGTCGAGAGTTCCCGACGCGATGACGGCTACGCGGTGGAGCAATGACGGGTCGAGGCCGGTGTCGCGCGCGATTTGCATATAGGTCGGGCCGAGGGCTTCCAGCGCGATCGTCATGCCGCCCGACGCCGAACCAGTCAGCGCAGCGAGGATGTTCGTCGCGACCGCAAGCGAGACCAGTGGACCTCCGCCAATCCCCAATACCCAGTCGCGGACCATGGCGAATGCTGGCAAAGCGGCGACAACGGCCCCGAAGCCGACGAGGCTTGCCACACTCAGGACGGGCAGAACGGACGCGTTGGCGCCTGCATCGACCGTGTCGCGCAATGCCGGAAGGCGGCGATAGTTCAGCGCGACGAGCACGATGATGGCCGAGAACAGTGCGATTGAAACCGACCAGATTCCGCCCACCGCCGAAAGGCTCGTGGAGCCCCATTGCGGTTCGGCGAGAAAGCTTGCGTCTAACCGTGGCAAGACGAACTGCGAAATCAGGAAGTTGGTACAGACGACGACGGCGAGGGGGATCAGAGCGATGGCGATGGGCGGACCTTGTTGCGCACGATCGCCAGCATCAATCTCCGCTGGATCGAATTCCCGCGCCGTCGAAGCGAGTTCTCGGACGGTCAAATCGTCTGCTTTGGTGGCCTGGTCGTTCGGCGCGGGCGGCTCGAAACCTTCTCCCGCCCGTTGAGCCCGAGCCTGTGCGAAGCCGAGCCACCACATTCCGAAAGTGAACATTATCAGTGCCGCGATGACGCCCAGTCCGGGAGCCGCGAACGCCGTCGTTCCGAAGAACGGCATGGGAATGGCATTCTGTATCGCGGGTGTCCCGGGAAGTGCCGACATGGTGAAGGTGGATGTGCCGAGCGCGATCGCCGCCGGAAGCAGACGCCGCGGCACGTTGCCGGCCCTGAAAAGGGCCAGTCCCATCGGTGCCAGCACGAAGAAGGCCACGAACAGACTGACGCCGCCATACGTCACCAGGGCGCCGGCAAGCACGACAGCCAGGGCCGCCCGTGCCGGCCCGAGGTTCTCCGTCATGTAGTCTGCAATCGTTCGCACCGAACCGCTGTCGTCCATCAACTTGCCGAACAGGGCTCCAAGGAGAAAGATCGGGAAGAACTGTGCGACGAAACCCGCAGCGGCAGACATGAACGTCTGCGTCCAGTGGGCCAGTAAGGGTTCCGCGGAGAAGGCAGCAGCAATCAATGCGGCACCGGGAGCCAGCAGGAGGATGGTCCATCCCCGGAACGCAAAAAACATCAGAAATGAGAGGCCAGCGAGGATTCCCAGAAGTCCCAATTGTCAATTTCCTTCGAGAAAACTGTCGATATCGAGCGTGGAACGGACGCCAATGTCTTCGCGATGCTTCGAAACGAATTCGTCGGCGGCGCGGCGGCCTTCATCGCGCAACATCGTCAAAAATTCCCACTCGGCGTTGAGCTTGGAGGACGCTCCGAGAGTTGCCAGCAAGTCGCTCCGGATCAGGTGCATTCGCATCTGTCCCCATTGCTGCCCTTCGCCGTCGCTTTGGTCGGCGACGCGCCGCAGCAGCGCAATCATCTTGAGTTCCTTCAGAAGGGTGGCGTTGAAGGATACTTCGTTGACGCGATTATGAATGTCCTGCGCTGTTACTGGGGCCTCGGTGCGTTCGACAGGATTGATCTGAACGAGGATCGTGTCGTCCGATTGACATTCACGAACCAGCGGCGCGATGGTCGGATTTCCCGAGTAACCGCCGTCCCAATAGCGTTCGCCGTCGATCTCGACGGCCTGGAACATCGTGGGCAGACACGCAGATGCCAAAAGAACATCGGGCGTTATCTCTGCGTTACGGAAAACGCGTCCGCGCCCGGTGCGTACGTTCGTGCATGTGATGAACAACTTGAATCGCCCGGCTGCCAACCGGTCGAAATCAATGATGTCGGTGAGAATATTACGCAGCGGATTGGACGCGGCGCCGGCCAGATCATAGGGCGAGATCAGCCGCGCCATCAGGTCGGTGGCGATATACATGGGCGAATAGTCGAGCGACCAGCGGCCGATCATTCGATCAAAGGGGCTGCGCTGAAAGGGGCTGAATGTGGCGGCATCGGCGACGCGCCGCCAAAACCGATTGAGCGCGTCGCGCGCTCCCTCCGGGCCTCCGGCGATGAGGCCATGCGCAAGAACCGCTGCATTCATGGCACCTGCGGATGTGCCGGAAATGGCTTCAAGCTTGAAGCCGGTTTCCTCGAGCAGGCGATCCAGAACGCCCCACGTGAAAGCTCCGTGAGATCCACCGCCCTGCAACGCGAGGTCCACCAACTTCGGTTCGCCCGGCGGGCTGCTGCTCATGATACTACCCTTTTACAAAATCCATGGCGGCATCAGCCGGCCGGTGCCGTAGCCGCGCCACTATCGCCCCGCCAAGAGAACCAGGTCACATAAAGGACGGGCAGCAGGATCAGCGTCAGGACCGTGGCGACCAACAGCCCGCCCATGACTGCGAATGCCATCGGTCCCCAGAAGACCGTCGGCGCAATCGGTGCGAGACCAAGAACCGTCGAGAGGGTGGTCAGCATAAGCGGGCGGAACCGCGAAAGCGCCGCGTTTACGGCGGCCTGTTGGATGGCCGCGCCTTTCTGGCGCTCATCGTCGATCTGGGAAATCAATATGACGCCGTTCTTGGCGATCATGCCGAGGAGGGCGAGAACGCCCAGCACGGCGACAAAGCCTAGGGGTTTCTGCACCAAGAGGAGGGCAAGGACGACCCCGATCAGGCCGAGCGGCATGATCAGGGACACCATCGCCAGCCGCTGAAAACTCTGGAGCTGCAACATGAGGAGCGACAGCATCAACACCATCATCAGCGGCACAACCGCGAGAACGGAGGCACGGCTTGCCGCGCTCTCCTCCGCGACACCGCCGAGTTCGATCTTGTATCCGGACGGTAGCTGCGCACTCAGCGCTGCGATACCGGGCGCAAGATCGACGACGATTCCTTCGGCCAGCGCGCCCTCGGCCACGTCTGCCTGGACGGTCAGCGTCGGAATTCGGCCGCGTCTCCAA
>JBLMYE010000226.1:0-3529 GCA_050258115.1 Deltaproteobacteria bacterium
CAATGACGCTGCCTTGCGACGTTTCCGTAGCAGCCTATTCGCTCGCTCCGACCAGGAACTCGGGCCAGAGTTCAAGGGCATTCGCGATCTCTACACTACGAGCGGTTTTCGCGACCTAATACTCCACGTCAGCGAACGCCGTTTCACTTTGCCCGAAGTTAGCAGTCTTCTCGCTGACGAGGGGCTTGCCTTCCGGGGGTTCTTTGCGGCTCAGGATTTCGAGCAGCTGAAAGAGCTCTTTCCGGGCGAAGTCTGGCCTGGAAGCCTGGATAGTTGGGCGGCTTTCGAAGAGCGTAACACGAGCCACTTTGCCGGAATGTATTACTTCTGGTGCGACCGGGCGTAGGCGGTTTGGATCTCACTCCAAGTCTTTGGGAACAGTGAACCCGCCTTCCGCCACCATCCGCGCGAACAGGCCGCCGCCGTTGGCGAGGTCCAGGAAGGTGCCGGTCTCGACGATCCGGCCACTGTCCATGACGTAGATGCGGTCGGCATTCGCCACCGTCGAGAGCCGGTGCGCGATTACGAATGTGGTCCGGTTCTCGCGCAGCCGGTCGAGAGCACGCTTGATTTTGGCTTCCGTCTCGGCGTCCAGCGCGCTGGTGGCCTCGTCGAGAATGAGGATCGGCGCATCCTTGAGGATCGCACGCGCGACGGCGAGCCGCTGCCGTTCGCCGCCCGACAGCGACGCGCCCCGCTCGCCGATCACGAACTGGTAGCCACCGGGCTTGGCCATGATGAAATCGTGAGCTTCCGCGAGCCGGCACGCGCGCTCCACCTCCGTGTCGGTCGCATCCGGTTTCCCGATGCGAACATTCTCCGCGATCGACCGGTTGAAAAGTCCCGCATCCTGAAAGACCACCGCGATGGACCGGCGCAGCGAAAGCAGCGTCACGTCGGCGATATCGTGGCCGTCCACAGTGACGCGCCCCGATTGCGGGGCCCGCAGCCGCTGCAACAAGGAGAGTGTCGTCGTCTTCCCCGACCCGGTCGGTCCGACGAGGGCCACCGTTTCACCCGCCGCCGCGTGAATGTCGACGTCAAAGATACCTTGCGCGCTGTCCCGGAAGCGGAAGGTTACATCCTCGAACCGGACATCGCCTTTCACCGAAACGAGGTCCGTTGCTCCCGGCTTCTCGGAGATGGCGTCGGGCTCGTCGACGAGCGCGAAGAACGTCCGCAGCGTGGGCGCCGTGCGGTTGAGGCTCATGACGAAACCCGCGACCTGGTCGAGCTTGCCGATCATCAGTCCCGCGAAGCCCACGAAACTCACGATTTCGCCCACGGTCATCTCGCCACGGCCCGCGAGCAGCGCTCCGATGGTGAACACTGCCACCATCGTGATCGTCGCAGCCGCCCGTTGCAGCACGGTTAGCACGCCCCACCATGTCAGCACGGGATATTGCGCATTGAGCAGATTGCCCATGAGCGACCGCATGGCTTCTGCTTCCGCCGCCAGCCGCGTGTAGCTCTGGACGACGGTCACGTTGCCGAGCACGTCTCCGACCCGCCCTGAAACGTCCGAGTGGTATTGCTCGACGGAGGCCTGTCCGGTCCGCGTCTTGCGCATGACGAGGACGTTCATGAAGAGGTAGGCGACGGCCAGCGCCGCGAGGATGATCGCCATACGCCAATCCATCGAGATGGCGGTCGGTATCAGAAGAACAATGCTCGTCAGCGCCGTCAATTGCTCGCGCATGGCGCTGAGCCAGAGCCAGAACAGCCCATCGGTTCCGGAAATGATGGCGCGCACCACCGAGCCCGAGCCGCGCTCCGCGTGGTAGCTGAGCGGCAGCGTGATCGCCCGTTCGAACGCATCCGCCATGGCCGCGAGCCGTCTGCGATGGGCCAGCCGGTCCGCGATGACGGCGACCACGACGCCGGCCCCGATCCCGAAGAGGCCGAGAGCCGCCCATAATCCGATGAGCGGAAAAGCCGCGCTGCCGGTCGACAGCGCATCCACCACCCGTCCGAAGAGTACAGGCTCGGCGAGCTGAACGAGACCGATGACGACGCTGGCCGCCGCAAGCGCTATGGCGAGGCCGCGCTCGCTGGCCAGAAGGCCGAGCGCGCGCAGATAGACCTCAGTGAGCGATAGCGCGGGAGGGGATGTCTTCTGCATGGCAGGTCCGTTGCGATCAGGGCGGCAGTGCGACGAGATCGGTCTGGCTGATTTCCAGGGTCGCGCGCGGCCGCGCCAGCCACGCGTCGATCATCTTGTCGTGGCCCCTGGCGACGGCCCGCTGCGCCTCCGCCAGTTCCTTCTGTACCGCGCGGATCAACGGAGCTTCTGCCGCCCGCAAGTGCAGAGGGCTGGGCCCCTCGATCACAGAATATTCCGCGAGGCGCAATTGCTCGGAAAGCTCACTGGCCGACAGCGGACCCGTTGCCTCGCCGTGGCCGTCGTCGCGCATGAAACGCCGGTGTAGAGCGGCCGTGAAGGCACCGTCGGCCGCGTGATGGGGCTGTAGCTTCAGCCGGCCGTCGTAGACGAGGCGCGCATGCATCACCGATCGGCGGTCGGCCAGGATTGCAACGAGCCTGCGGATGACCTCACGCGGGTAGCGCATCAGGTCGCCGTCGATGACGACGAGATCCGGCGGCGGTTCGGCGAGAGCGCCGCCCGCAGCCACGACGTCGTGCCGCTTGAAGCGCACCGCGATCCTGTGCCCCTGCCGCTGGATGGAGAGGCCGTCCTCGGTGATGCGCGCATCGGGAGCCCACCGTGTCAGGTGATCGCGCGCAAGCTCTTCTTCCGGCGCATCACGGGCGTAGAGTGTCCACGCCTGGTCGGGGGCCAGGATCGGCGCCAGCGCGCGCAACGTCGCGCCAGTCCCCGCGTGCAGGTCGAGCACGTCGAGCGAGGGCCGGCCCTCGAACCATCCCGACAGCGCGTCGGACACGTCCGAGTTCTTCGCCCGCTTGTCGGCGGCTTCCTTGAGAAGCATGAGCTCGGGAGAGCGAAACAGCATGAACTCACCAATCCAGAAGAGCGGTGGCGGCAATCGCGGGCGGCGCACCCGGTCCGAAGGCCCGCGCGAGCTTCTCCGGGTCGACGGCGGTTCCGGTCATGGTCTCGGCCCGGTGAATTCCCGAGGTCACGAAGAGCGCGTCGACCCCGGCACCCTCCGCCGCCTTGAGATCGGTCCGGATCGCGTCGCCGATGGCGAGGATACGCGATTTGGGAACGTCCGCGCCGCGGATAGCACGGGCCTTCGCTTGCGCCGTATCGTACGCGGACGGATGTGGCTTTCCCGCCCAGAAGACGTCGCCGCCGAGGGCGGTGTAGGCTTCACCGAGGGCCCCCGCGCAAACGAAATGCCGGCCGCCGACGTCGACGACGAGATCGGGATTGGCGCAGACGAACGGCAGACCGCGATCGCGTCCCTCCTCGAGGACGCGTGCATAATCGGCGACCGTTTCATTGAGGTCGTCGTTCAGTCCCGTGCAGACGATGGCTTCCGCCTCGCCGAGAGAAACGATCTGTGCCGTCAGCTTCTCCATGAAGGCGGCGTCACGGTCACGCGGG
>JBLMYE010000227.1:0-2642 GCA_050258115.1 Deltaproteobacteria bacterium
CGCAAGCGAACTCGAAACGCCCCCCGCCGAACCGGACAATTTTTCCGCACACGTCCCGTCCGGCAAGGTTCTCTCGGCCATCGTCTTCGACCGGGTTACTGGACTGGAGGTCGACCCTGCCCGTCTCGTCGAGCGCTGACATAGCCACTCAAGTTTTAGGCGTATTCCCAAACAAGATGGCCTGAGCGTCCTTGTCCTTCGCAAGATCCACCTGACGGGAAGACAGATCTGATCCCGCATTCATTCCGCGGATTACGGCCGGGCGCTCTCCGACCCGCGCAAGCCACGCCTCGACGTTCTGGAACTGCCGGATGTCTTGCCCCTGGCGTTCCCAGAGACGGCACCACGGATAGCAAGCAATATCGGCAATGGAAAACTTGCCGGCGATGAACTCTCGATCCGCGAGCCGTCTGTCCAGAACCCCATAAAGCCGAGCAACCTCCTTCGTGTACCGGTCGATTCCGTATTGGATTTTCTCCGGCGCGTAGTTGCGGAAGTGGTGGGCCTGCCCTGCCATCGGCCCAAGCCCCGCGACTTGCCAGAAGAGCCACTGCTCCACCATGAGGCGGTCACGCTTCGATTTCCCCCGCAACTGGCCGGTCTTGCGGGCAAGATACTGAAGAATGGCACCGCTCTCGAAGACGGACACCGGCTCGCCTCCGGGACCGTCCGGATCGACGATGGCCGGTATCTTGTTGTTGGGCGAAATCGCCAGAAATTCGGGCTTGAATTGGTCTCCGCGCGAGATATCGACGGCATGAAGGCGATAGGGAAGCTGCAGCTCCTCCAGTGCGATCGAGATCTTGTATCCGTTCGGCGTCGTCCAGAAATAAAGATCGATGGGCGCGACAATCTTCCTATTCTTAGACATGGGCCACTCCTTCACACGACGAGGATCGACGAACCGGTGGTCTTGCGGCTTTCCAGATCGCGGTGCGCCTGTTCCGCTTCCGCCAGGGCGTACCGCTGATTGACTCGGATCGCGATCCGTCCCGCTTCGACCTCAGCGAAAAGATCGGCAGCGTTCGCACGCAACTGCTCTTTCGTGGCCGTATAGGCCATGAGGGACGGCCGGGTTGCGAACAGCGATCCTTTGAGCTGGGTCATGTCGAACGGCGGCACTGGTCCAGACGCGTTACCAAAACTCACCCACAGACCCTTTGGCTTGAGGCAATCGAGAGAACCCGGAAACGTATCGCGGCCGATCGAGTCGTAGACGACGTCGCACCCACGCCCTCCGGTCAGTTCGCGCACACGTTCCACAAAATTCTCGCGACGATAGTCGATAACGTGCGTGCAGCCGTGCGCGAGGGCCAGTTCCGCCTTTTCGGGCGACCCCACGGTGCCGATCATCGTGGCACCCAACGCGCTGGCCCATTGGCAAGCAATCAATCCGACTCCACCGGCCGCCGCGTGAAACAGCATCACCGTGCCGGGCCTGACGTCGAAGGTCTCGCGGAAAAGGTACCGGACCGTCATGCCCTGCAGCATCATCGCCGCCGCCGTGTCGTAGGCGATCGCCTTCGGGAGCGGCACCAGCCGGTCCGCACGGATGTTGCGTTCCTCGGCATAGCCCCCGAGTTCCGTGCCGTAGGCGACCCGGTCGCCGACGTTGAACTCGGTCACGCCGTCCCCAACTGCCACGATATCTCCCGCCCCCTCCATGCCGAGCACCGCCGGGAGGCTCGCGAGCTTGTAGAGCCCAGACCTCTGATACGTATCGATGAAGTTGAGGCCGATGGCCCGGTGACGGATGCGAACCTCACCCGGCGCCGGCGGAGCCAGTTCGACATCTTCCGGCCGCAGGACTTCCGGGCCACCCGTGACATGGATGCGAATCGCCTGAACCATTGGATCTCCGTAAGTCCCCTCGGTTCTGAAACACACGCGGACCGTAGCTATGCGTTTCACTTGAAACAACAATTGGGGCGGTGATTGAACCGCCTTGACCCCGCCATCTGGGCCCCATAAGCGCTGGTTCTCAGCGGATTGCCAGGAGCTTCCCAACCCGATGCCCTCTGACTGCCCCTTTCCGGACGCCCGTCGGAGGTTGGCTCACTGGCTCATCCTGCCGGCGCTTGCAACAGGTCTGCAAGCCTGCAGCGGAAACGGCGTCACCGTCACCACACCCGGAGCTGGTTTGAAATGCGTCGACGACAGTCCGGCCTGCGTCGCGGAGCGTCAGGCGACCATGAAGGCCATGTTGGCCGATCCAGGCCGAACCTGGGTCAGCCAGCGCCCGGATGCCGCGGCCTATGCATCGGGCGTCCGCCTGTTCGCCTTCAAGACCAAGAAGAAAGAACTTAGTTGCGCCGAGTTACAGGCAGGCAAGAGGGAGGCCGACGCAGGACCAGCCGTTCTTCGCGCCGCTGGTAATGGTCTCTCCCACTCCCAGATATCCCGCGGGGTCATCCTGGCCCACGAGGTCAGCCGTGAACTCGGCCGCGAGTTGGAGCGGCGCTGCGGCAAAGGGTAAGCCGCGGATTGCACCAAACGGCCGCGATCGCCCGACAATGATCCTCGCCAACGCCAACCGCGAGCATATGAAAGCCAACCGATGAATTTGCAGGACTTGGTGGAACCGATTGTCGAATTCGTCAGAACCCATGAGGAGTGGGCGGTGCCCATAGCCTTCCTGGTCG
>JBLMYE010000228.1:0-5802 GCA_050258115.1 Deltaproteobacteria bacterium
ATGACCGGATTGGTCATGGCGAAACACCCGACTGAGGAACAGCCGCCATGAACGAGGATGTAGGAGCCGGAGCGGCCCATCGCCTGATCGAAGGCGTTCGGAAACCCAAGGTTCAACGAGCGGGGCCAGCGGCCGACGTGATGCAGCTGTCGCGAGGTGATGGTGTAGAAGCCTTCAGGGGTCTGCTTGTCACCCTCGCGCTGCTTGGGGCCCAGCGTGCCCGACCAATGGCAGATGGGATAAGTGGCGAAATGCTCGAAGCGGCCGTTCTTCTCCAGCCATACTTCGAGTTCCGACTCCGACTTGAAAATACGGATGAACATCTGCGCGCCGTTGGCGAAGCCCTTCTCGGCGAGCCGCTCGGCGGTTCTGGCGACGTCCGGAGTTCCCGGAAGCGGCAGGCGGCCGGTGGCAGCGGCACGCTGGCGCTCCACGCGATCCGGCGCGGCGTCCTTCAATTCGATGGACAGGGCCTCAGCACGGGGAGCCGCGGCCGCGACGCCAAGAGCGATGCCCGAGGCCAAGGCCCAGCAGCCGATTTTGCGAGTGAAAGGCAACGGACTTCTCACTTGACGTCGGGCTTCAACTCCAAAGTCTAACCTAGACAATCGGAGGCCCTGCTGGCAACCGCTGCAAGCCACTTCTCAAGTCACAGTTGCACCCTTGCCGATCCGTGTCGCCTTACTTCGACGCAGCGGCGGACCGTTCGGTGGGACACGCGGCTGAGACGGGTCCCGTAATGTCGCGCGAGGTGACGCCCGACACAAAAGCGTAACGATTGCCGCAGACGCCGACCGACGGGGGCAGCCGGTCGTTCTCGAAAAGGTCATAGCCTGCCTTGAGATCGGCCCAGAATGGTGCCCAGGGCTCGGTCCGATAGCCGCGCAAGTTCTGCTCCGTCATGCGAAACGGGTAGACCTGGACCTGAAATCGCTTCTGTCCGGCATCGAATGCGTGCGTGACGATGGTCCAGATCTCGTCGATCACGGCA
The DNA here is from genome assembly GCA_050258115.1 of Deltaproteobacteria bacterium. Lineage (GTDB taxonomy): Bacteria > Pseudomonadota > Alphaproteobacteria > Rhizobiales > Hyphomicrobiaceae > JAGVSR01. The sequence continues at coordinate 992 of JBLMYE010000228.1, forward strand.
TTTGTCATGGCGTAACAACCGATCGACCCGCAGCCGCCGTGCACCATAAGAAATGAACCATTTCGCCCCAGAGCACGATCATAGGCGTTCGGGAACCCGAGGTTGAAGGAGCGATGCCAGCGGCTGTTGGGATTGAGGGCGCTTCTGTCGACTGAGTAGAAGCCTTCCGGAGCCTGCCGGTCGCCCGTTACCAGTTTCGGTCCAAGCCGGCCCGACCACTTGCAGATCGGATAGACGGCGAAGAGTTCGTAGCGTCCATCCTTCAGCATGAAGAGCTCGAGTTCGAACTCGCGCTTGAAAATCCGCATCATGATCGGATTTCCAAGCGCGACGCCTTTCGCCTGCAAGCGCTCCGGCAGCCTTGCCAGGTCCGGCGTGCCTGGCATCGGTTGCCCTGAGGACGCGAGGCCGACTCGGTAGTGGCGCTGAAGCGCGATAATGTAGGCGTCTTGGATCGGCGGCGGCAGCGCGAAGAAGATCCCCGCCGCTACGACAGGGACAGCCAGAAGTATGAGCGTCGATAGTTTTCGTCGCCGCCGCTTCGCGATGTCGGCTTCAACCACGCTGTCGCTCCTGTGAACGCTAAGGCGTCACCAGAAAGAGTTGGCGCCGGTTAGGGCGCATTCAACCCGAGCGCCGTCGGAACCTCGTAGGGCTTTTTCGCCGGCTTTCGCTTCACGGGTTGCGGGTCCGCCACCAGATGCGAGGCTGCAGGCAGTGCCGCAGGCGGCGTTTCCTTTATGGCGCCTGTCGCGCCGGCCGGAGGCGCCTTCAATGGTTTTGGAGCGGGCGCCTCCCCGTCGGACCAGGCGAGCGCGGTTGCTTCGCGCGCCTTCTGGCCGGGCCCGATCGTGCCCTGTTGCGTGGCAATCTGCTGATCGAGTTGGTTTGGAACGAAGGGCGCCAGTTCCTGCTTCTGGAAGCGCGGGCAGGGGCCTTGCGGTTCGACGGATCCGTTGGCGGGCAAGGAGACGCCGACGACGTACCTGCGCTCGCACACGGCGACTGTCGGCGGCACGCGGTAGACTTCGAAGAAGTCGTAGCCGGGCTTGATCATCGCCCAGAACGCATAGTTCTTGTTGCCCTTGAAGCGCGCGAGTTTCTCGTCCGTCATGCGGAATGGAAACGCATGGACGGCGAACGCCGTCTGGCCGTTCCTGAACGCTTCGCGGGCAAGTGCGTAGATCTCTTCGGCCAGCGCGTCGGTCATCGCATAGCAACCCGCCGATTTACACTTGCCGTGAATCATCAGGAATTCGCCGGTGCGATCGTTGGCGCGATCGTAGGCGTTCGGAAAACCGAGATTGAAGGCCACGTGATAATTGGAGTCGGGCTTCATCTGTTTGGGCGCCACGGCATAGAACCCTTCGGGTGCCTGCTTGTCGCCCATCTTCAGTTTCGGACCGAGTTCTCCGGACCAGTTGCAGATCGGGTAGGTCTTGAAGTGGTAGTAGCGTCCGTCTTCGCGCGCCTTCCAAACTTCCAGTTCGGATTCTTCCTTGAAGATGCGGACAAAGATCGGCATGCCCGGCTGCATGCCCTTCTTGCCGATGAGGTCCAGCGTCTCTTTCGGCAGCGGTTGTTCGGCGGGGATCAGTTCAGGCGCGCTGCCGCAGCCCGCGAGCAGCAACGCCGCAGCCATAAGCCCTGCACTGAGCAAGTTTCCCTGCTTCACATCCCCACCTTGGCTGGCCTCCTCGCCCGTACCGATTGCCGGGCTCCGGTTCCGAATCACCATCCGTTCGGGAAGGTAAATAAGTCCCTAACAGATCGCATGTTTATCCGCACATGCAGCCTGCCGCCCTCCGGCACACGTCCATTTGGCGATGGGAATGCGGCGGGGGTGAGGCGAGAGAAACAAGCTTTAACAACGGGTTGGATTATAATTGTCGCGTCGTTGGACCTCTGATCGCGGATGTCAGAGAGAACGGCCGATCTCCAGGAACCGGTCCTGACGCTGGCGGCGGATTTCGGAGGCGCTCTTGCCGTCGAACTCCGCCAGGGCCTTGGCCAAGGCGTCGCCGACGCGCTTCATCATCAGCGGACGGTCGCGGTGGGCGCCCCCCACGGGCTCCCTTACGACCGTGTCGATGACACCCAGGGCTTCGAGATCCTGAGCCGTGATCTTCATGCTGGTCGCCGCATCGATGGCCTTGGAGCTGTCGCGCCACAGGATCGACGCGGCAGCCTCGGGCGAGGCGACCGTGTAGATCGAATGTTCCAGCATCAGAATGCGGTTTGCGGTGGCGATCGCGACGGCCCCGCCCGAGCCGCCCTCGCCGATGATCACGGCGATCAGGGGCACCCCGATGGCAAGACACTTGTCGGTGGAACGGGCGATGGCTTCCGCCTGACCGCGCTGTTCGGCGTCGACGCCCGGGTAGGCGCCGGCCGTGTCACACAGCGATATGACCGGGATCTGAAACCGCTCCGCCATGTCCATCAGGCGCACTGCCTTCCGGTAGCCTTCCGGTTTGGCCATGCCAAAGTTGTGACGCAGACGGCTTTCCGTATCTGACCCCTTTTCATGGCCGATCACCATGACCGAGCGGCCGCGAAACGTGCCGAGCCCGCCGACGATCGCTTCGTCCTCGCCGAAGTAGCGGTCGCCGGCGAGGGGCGTGAAGTCTTCGATGAGATCCGCCACATAGTCCAGGCAATGCGGGCGCTCCGGGTGGCGCGCAACTTCCGTCTTCTGCCAGGGCGTGAGCTTGGCATAGGTTTCCGCCAGGGCAGCGTGCGCCTTCTGTTCGAGCTTCTTGATCTCGTCGGCGATATTGACCGCCGTTTCCGAACCTTCGAGGGCGCGCAGCTCCTGCACCTTGCGCTCGAGTTCCGCGATGGGCGTCTCGAACTTCAGGTAGGTGCGGACGATGGTGGGAGCCGGACGCTCGTTCGTCGTGTCCACTTCTTCAAGCCTCGCTGCGAACCGGGGCTCAGTCAGACAAACGGCCCCCAGACACCAAAGATTGCGCCGGACGATGCGCGCGGCGTCACACGGCTGTCAAGGCGCAGGGAGGGCGCATGTGGCGCGCGCCCCCGCTTATCCCACACAAAGGATTTTGCTTTTGCCTTCAACGGTGTCGCGGCTCCCGGACGGGCAGCATCAGGAGAATGCCGGCGATCAGGAAAAGCGCGATCATGGCCATGCCGAGCCGCTGGCTGCCCGACACGAGGGTTACGGTCGCGACCAGGAAGGGGGCGAGAAACGCGGTGACCTTTCCGGAAAATGCGAAAAGGCCGAAATACCGAGCCATCTGATCGGGCGGCGCGAGACGCGCCAGGAGCGACCGGCTTGCGGCCTGTACCGGGGCGGCGACGAGGCCCACCACGATAGCAAACGCGAGGAAAACCTGTTCGCCGGCGGACGAAAACGGCGTCGACCCTGGTTCCTTCGGCGCGACATCGATCGAGAAAAGAATGGTCGTTTTCGTCACCGATAAAATGCCCAGAGCACCGATCAGGAGACAGACGAGGGAAACCAGGATCACCGTTTTGGCGCCTGCACGGTCGTCGAAGAAGCCACCGATGACGGCGCCGCCCATTCCGGTCGCCGTCAGGATAATCCCGAACAGGCCGAGTTCGAGCGCGCTCCATCCGAACACCGCTGTTCCGTAGATGCCGCCAAACGCGAAGATCGCCGCAAGACCGTCGGCGTAGATCATCCGAGCCGCCAGAAAGAGCAGCATGTCGCGCTGTCGAGGCAATTCTCTCAGCGTGCTCCAGAGTTGGCGGGCCGCAGAGGCGCGGACTTCGCTCGCCCGGAGCCCCACCGGCTTGGCATCGGGTACGAATAAGAAGAATGGCGCGACGAATACGACGAACCATACGGCTGCAATAGGGCCAACCAGCCTGTCGGCTTCATGCAACCCGGGATCGAGGTTTATGATGGGGGCGAATCCGAACAGCGTTTTCCCGGTCGCTGGATTGGTCACCACCAAACCTGCGACGAGAGCGAGGCTCAGGAGGCCGCCTAGATAGCCAACGCCCCAGCCTATACCGGAGAGACGGCCGAGAGCGGACGCCGGAACAAGGCCCGGCATCATGCTGTTGACGACGACCGATGAGAATTCGGCGGCCGCGGTGGCGGCGACAAATGCGAAAATGACGAGTGCGATCGTACCTGCCGGAGCGTCCGGGACTGCCAACCAGAGCGTTGCGAGGCCGGCCACGAGTATCAGCGAAAAGAGTGCGATCCAGTTCTTGCGATGCCCGGTTCCGTCGGCAACCGCTCCGACGAAAGGGCTGCCGACGGCAACGAGTACACTGGCCGCCGCGGCGCCGTAGCCCCAGATCGTCTGACCGAGCGCGGCATCTCCGGCGACATGGCTGGCGAAGTAGGGGGCGAACAGGAACGTCAGAACTAGCGTGTAGTAAGGCTGGGTCGCAAAATCATAGAGGGTCCACGATACGAGGGCTCGCAGCGGCGCCCATTCTGTCACGGGGATCGATCTCGCCTGCGCGTCTGATACCGTCATCGAGCCCCGCCTGCGATGCCGTCTAATCGATGATGATCAAGTGATTGGGCAGTTCGTTGGGATCCCGCGACCCAGGCGGGACGTGTTCCGCCAGCAAGGCGCCGACCCGTTCCACCGCTTCCACGAAGCCATCGCCGGAACGGCCTTCGGTCAGTCGCGACGTGAGTTTATCGACGATCGACTGCCAGGTGCCTTTCGGGACGGCCCTGTCGATGCCGGTGTCGGCGATGATCTCGGCAAAGCGTTCCGCGACCGAGACGTAGATCAAGACGCCCGTGCGCCCGGCCGTCGAGTGAAGGTTCTGGACCAAGAACTGTTCGACTGCGCGGCGGT
>JBLMYE010000229.1:0-7126 GCA_050258115.1 Deltaproteobacteria bacterium
CGGGACCCCAGACCGGCTTGGCGCCAATGTAGTAATCAATTTCGGCCGGACCGATGTCGCCAAGCTGGTCCGGAGCGCAGTTGTTCGTGTTCGTAGCTACGTCGATGCAAGGACCGCCGAAGTTCGGATAAGAAACGTTCGATGCCCAGATGCCCGCGTACCAGAGGCCGTAGGTCACGTCAAAGGAGCCCTGAGCGGCCGGGTCGCGGTTGGTCTGGGAGAAGCCGCGGAACACGTAGTCGCTGGTGCCGCCGATGGTGATGGAGTAGCCGAACTCGTCTGCCGATGCCGGAACCGAGGCTGCTGCCAACGCGAGCGATGCTGCCGTCGCGCTCAAAAGTTTGGTGACCGTCTTCATTCTCGAAACCCCCGTCCCTGCTTCCTGGTGATCCACGATCCGGCTGGACTGAGGGGTCCAGTTGCGGATCACATGATCTGGCTGACATCAGAGAAAACAGAAATCAGCAGACGCCAGCAAGAAAACACTGGCCTTTTCCGTGTGTTGGAAAAGCGTTGTATCCCATTGGCAACGAACGAGTTTTTATGACTAAATTAGCAACAGCCGCTGCTTGTTTTTTGGTCGTTGCTTTGCCGGCCGCCCTTCGATGAGAGATTGAATAAGCATCACATCGATCGACTTTTAATCAGCCGCTCCGCTCATCGCCGGCCTTCGAACAAACGTACATTGCTGCGTTGGACCTCTTCAGGCAGAATCGCCACACAAATCGGGATCATCTGAAATGTCGTCAGCCGCGCCTCGTCCAGTCGCCCTCATCACCGGGGCGGCGCGTAGAATCGGGCGGGCCATCGCTCTCGACCTCGCCGGGCGAGGATTCGACGTCGCCATCCATTACCGGCATTCGCGGGAGGCCGCGGAGATAGCCGTCGGGGAGATGCGCAAACTCGGGGCCCGGGCGGTTGCACTGGCCGGAGATCTGGAAAAGCCCGAAGATGTCGCGCGCCTTGTTCCCGGCTGCCGCGAGGCCCTCGGCGCGCCGGTCATCCTGATCAACAATGCGAGCGAGTTTCAGCCCGATAGCGTCGGCACCACGACGCTCCGGAGCTGGAACGCCCATCACGACATCAACCTGCGCGCGCCCGTCTTTCTCGCTCAGGACCTCGTTCGGCACCTGCCCGAGGGCGTGGAGGGCAACATCATCAACATCATCGATCAGCGGGTATGGAAGCTGACCCCGGAGTTCTTCTCCTACACGCTGTCGAAAGCCGGGCTGTGGACGGCGACGCGCACGCTCGCCCAGGCGCTGGCTCCGCGCGTGCGTGTCAACGCGATCGGGCCCGGCCCGGTTCTGAAGAGTATTCACCAGACGGATGCGGACTTCGCCGCGGAAGTCGCCTCGACGCTGCTTCAGCGGGGGCCCAGCACCGCGGAGATCGCGGCTGCGGTTCGCTTCATTCTCGACGCGCCGGCCATGACCGGTCAGATGATTGCGCTCGACGGCGGGCAGCACCTCACGTGGAGCGAGGGCGAGCATAATCCGTCGAGCACACAGCGGCCCCACGACGCGGGATGAGAGTGGCCATCGCTGCCACATTTCCTCCGCTCGCCGCCCCAACTCGTGCCGCAAACTTCGACGACAAAAAGGGTGTGTGCGGGCCCCGCGTTTACCGGTCTTTAAGGTTAAGCCTTTAGGAACGGTTGGTTGTGTTGGGTGCCCTTGTCGGGGTGCCGCGTAAAGAACGGAACAAACCATGAGAGCCCTCGCCGGAGCGACGTTCGCCGCAGCGGTCTGCCTTCTGTCCCCTGCCCTCTCCTTCTCTGCCTCGGCCGCCGAATTGCCGGGTATCAAAGCAAACCAATCCAACGCCGTACCTGCCTGCGCTACTCCAGGCCGCCTGATGGCTTTCCTGAAGAGCCGCAACAGCAAGCTGCCCGACCGGTACGACGGGATCGCCACTGAATACATGCGCCACGGCGAAGAACTCGGTGTCCGCTGGGACTATGCGTTCTTCCAGATGATGCTGGAGACCGGCAACCTCACTTACACGGGCGACGTGAAGCCCGAGCAGAACAACTTCGCGGGGCTTGGCGCGACGGGGCGCGGTGCTCGCGGCGAAAAGTTTCCGGATGTCTCGACAGGGGTTCGCGCCCATCTCCAGCACGTCCTGATGTACGGCGGAGAAAAGATCGAGAACCCGGTCGCGGAGCGGACACGCAACATCCAGGAATGGGGCGTCCTCGACGACTGGCAGAAGACAATCAAGTCGCCCATCACCTACACGCACCTGGCAAAGAAGTGGGCGCCGACGAGCCGCAACTACGTGCGCGACATCTCCGATATCGCGAGTGATTTCTACGGCGCCCCGTGCACCGGTGCCGATCCGCGGCCCGAGTTGGTCGCGCAAGCCCGCAAGGGCCGTGATGGCGTCGCGGTGGCCAAGGTCCAAAAGGTCGAAACGATCGCCAAGGCGGATGCCGCTCCGGCGGGGAAAGGCGCGGAGATCGCAAAGAAGGCGATTGCCGAGGCTCGAGCCTCCGGCGACATCCCGACCCGGACCGGTCTGGGCGCCGGTGAACTCGCCAAAGCCGCAGCGGTCACCGCGCCGGCACAGCCAGCCGGACCGTCTCCGAGTGTGAAAATCCTGAACGCGACACCGGCCGACACGGCGGATGCGACGGGCAACGGGCTTCCGCCTGAAAGCGACACCGCCAAGGTCGCAACAGCGTCGTTCGCTGGCCAGGCCGCTGCTGCGAGCGCGGGAAAATCCAAACCAGAGGCAAAGCCGTCGGGCTGCCGCGTCTGGACGGCGAGCTATGGCGGCGCCAAGGCCATCATCATCAAGGCATCGGCCGGAGGGGCAACCAACTACACCGTGCTCGACGTGAACGAGGGTTCGGAAAAACGCGAAGCCGACGCCTACATCAGCGCTTATGCCAAGGGCGGGGAGATGGTCGCAGAATTCGGATCGCCGACCCAGGCGCTCGACAAGGCTTTCGAACTTTGCCCTGAGGGCTGAAGCCGCCGCCTGGCGTCCGATCCGGTGAAACAACAAAGGGGGTTGCCCGAATGACGCGCTGCGCTCTCAGCCGGCGTCCCCTGCTGGCGGTGATTGCCTTTCTTGTTGTGCTGGCACCGGGCGCGCAAGCGGGCAAGCCGCAGCTTCCCGAGATCCGCACATCGGATCAGAACCGCGTGCCGCGCTGCGTGACGCCGGACCGGCTCATGGCATTCCTCAAAAGCCGTAATCCGAGGCCCGATCCCCGCTATCGTGATATCGCAAAATACTACATGCAGTGGGGGGAAGCCTGGCGCGTCCGGTGGGACTACGCCTTCTTCCAGATGGCGATCGAGACCAACTTCCTCACCTACCGTCAGCCCAACGGCAAGATGGGTGATGTCGACCCGCGCCAGAACAATTTCGCCGGGATCGGGACCACCGGCGGCGGCGTGCCCGGCGACAGTTTCCCCGACGTGAAAACCGGCGTGCTGGGACAGATACAGCACCTCGTCGCCTACTCGGGCGAACGGCTCGCCAATCCGGTGGCTCCGCGCACCCAACTCAAGCAGGACGATATCATCGAAGCGTCGCTGCGGCTCAACCGCAAGGTGCGGTTCTCCGATCTCTCCCGCCGGTGGGCGGTCGATCCCAAGTACGGTGCCTCCATCGCGTGGGTGGCCGAACAGTTCCGGCAGCAGCAGTGCCCTGATCCCGATGTGGCGCCACGGGAAGAGGTCGCCGGGCGCACGGCCGGTGAGCCGCAGCCCGGCCGGGCCCGAACCGCAGTCGCCGGGGAGGTACGCTCCGCCAGCGCCGAATACACCCCGCCCTCAGGCGGCGGCCAGCGTCAGGCATGCCTCATCCAGACCGCCTCCTACGGCGGCCGTGCAACGGTGCTCATTCGAAACCAAACGGCGCAGCGTACGGAATATACGGTCCTGACGGTGCTGGATGGCTTCGAGTCGAGCCTGACAGAGAGCTATATCCGGGCGCGCGCACCCGGTGCGACTGCTGTGGGGTCATTCCACGACAAGACAGCGGCCTTGGCCAAGGCGACCGAGCTTTGTCCGCCGGCCGAAACGGCAGGCGCGACGACCGAAGCCGCTTTCCGCTGATCTACGTCATACCTCGCGCGGCGCGTTGATCCTTACGAATAGAACCGGCGTAGACGGTCTGAACCGACCTGAAAGGCCTCCGCCATGCTGCGTTCGCTCGCCCTCAAGGCATTTTCCATGACCCTTCTCGCCACCACGGCACCCTCCGTCACAGCGACGGGCGCGCCGCAATCGGGCAGCGCGTACGACTTTTCCTTCAAAGCCATCGACGGCAAGCCGATGCCGCTCGATGCCTACAAGGGTAAGGCCCTGCTTGTTGTCAACACGGCCTCATTCTGCGGTTTCACCCAGCAGTACAAGGGTTTACAGGCCCTCTTCGACAAGTATGAAAACAAGGGACTCGTTGTGATTGGCGTGCCGTCGAACGATTTCGGCGGACAGGAACCTGGTTCAGCCACGCAGATCAAGGATTTCTGCGAGGGGGCCTTCGGCATTACCTTCCCGCTGACGGAGAAAGTCCCGGTGACAGGCGAGGCCGCCCATCCGTTCTACAAGTGGGCCGCCGCCACGCTCGGACCGAAATCGGCGCCTGGCTGGAACTTTCACAAGTTTCTGGTGGCTCGCGACGGACGCATCGTGAAGTCGTTCTACTCGGGTGTCGCGCCCGACTCGTCTGAACTCATCGCGGCGGTCGAGGCCGAACTGGCAAAAAGTCCCGCTGAAACGGCGATGCAGTAATCGTCAGCGGGCGGCGGGGAATACCTTGTAGCCGACGAGCGCCCAGATCAGGCCGACGGCGCAACCGACGAGCAGCATCCCGGCCTCGCCCCCGAGTGCGTGAACCTTGAAAACGCCAACTGTCGCGGCGAGCCAATAGAGTAGGAAGCCGGCAAACGCGCCGGCGAACGCGGCGACGGGTATCTTCTGCCACTGGTCGGCGTTGCGGCCGAGTAGAAAGGCCACGAGGATCGTCACTGGGTTCAGCGCACCGAGAAGAACGACCGTCTGCGGATCGAACGGATTTATGTCGATCACGCGCCATTGCTCCCATTGCCTTCGGTCTGCTTCCGCAGATTTTCTTCCTCGTACTGGATGAACCAGCCGATCATCTGGCGCCAGAGCGCCTCGCACAGATCGGGAGAAACGCCTCTGTCCTTCGCCTCGGCGCGAACCTTGTCGATGACCTGCTGGATTCGCCAGGGCACGACGGCACCTTCCGCCGACTTGATCTTCAACTGCCAAGCCCGGTCGACGTAGCCGAAGCGTTTGGCGATGAGTTCGACGAGCTGGCTGTCGATGCGGTCGATCTCCGCGCGCACCTCGCTCATGTCGGCACATTCCCAGGGCCGTTTCGGGTCCATTCTTCAGCGCCCCCTGCCTGCTTCGAGCCACCACTTGCCGGGAACGCGGAGACCCCCGGCCGCGTCTTCGATCACCTTTGCGGCCCGGAACAGCGTGCCTTCGTCGAACGGCTTGCCGATGAACTGAAGTCCGAGCGGCGTTCCTTCGGACGAGAGCCCGGCGGGCACCGACATGCCGGGCAATCCCGCCATGTTCACGGTCACGGTGAAAATGTCTTCCAGATACATGGCGAGGGGATCGCCCGACTTTTCACCAAACGCGAACGCAGGTGATGGCGTCGTGGGCGTCAGCACCACGTCGACCTTGTTCCACGCTTCGTCGAAGTCGCGCTTGATGAGCGTGCGGACCTTCTGCGCCTTGAGATAGTAGGCGTCGTAGTATCCGGCAGAGAGCACGTAGGTGCCGATGAGAACGCGCCTGCGTACTTCCTTCCCGAAACCGGCCGCGCGGGTCTCAGAGTACATGTCGACGATGTCTTTGCCGGGGACGCGAAGGCCGTATCGCACACCGTCATACCGGGCGAGGTTGGACGATGCTTCCGCCGGGGCGACGATGTAGTAGGCCGGAAGCGCGTACTTCGTGTGAGGCAACGAGACTTCATGAATCGTCGCACCAGCGGCCTTGAGCCATTCGATACCCTGCTGCCAGAGAGCCTCGATCTCTTTCGACATGCCCTCAACGCGGTACTCCTTGGGAACGCCGACGCGCAGACCTTTCACGCCCTTGCGCATCTCCGCAGTATAGTCAGGCACCGGCGTGTTAACGCAGGTCGAATCCTTGGGATCGTATCCGGCCATGACCCCGAGAAGGATGGCCGCATCTTCCACCGTCTTGGCGATGGGACCGGCCTGATCGAGGGAGGACGCAAAGGCGACGATACCCCAGCGCGAGCAGCGTCCGTAGGTCGGCTTGATCCCTACCGTGCCCGTGAGCGCAGCGGGCTGGCGGATCGAGCCTCCTGTGTCGGTGGCGGTCGCGCCGAGACACAGGTCGGCTGCGACAGCGGCGGACGAACCGCCCGATGAGCCGCCGGGTACGAGTTTCGCGTCGCTGAACTTTCCGTCCGGCCCCTTGCGGCGCCAGGGTGAAACCACAGGACCGAAGGCGCTCGTCTCGTTCGACGAGCCCATGGCGAACTCGTCGTTGTTGAGTTTTCCAAGCATGACGGCGCCGGCGTTCCAGAGATTGGCGCCAACGGTCGATTCATACGTCGGCACGAAGTTGCCGAGAATTCTCGAACACGCCGTCGTTCGAATGCCTTCTGTGCAGAAGAGGTCCTTGTGACCCAGCGGGATGCCTTCGAGCGGACGCGCGTCGCCCTTTGCCAGCCGCGCATCCGACGCTTTCGCTTGCGCGATGGCGTGTTCGGGCGTCGGCAGCACGAACGCGTTGAGAGTCCCGTTTCCGGCTTCGATCGCCTTCAGGAACGCTTCGGTCAATTCGGTTGCAGTAAACGACTTCTTTGTCAGCCCGTCGCGGGCCTCCGACAGCGTCAGCGTGGTCAGATCCGTCAAAGCGCTAGTTTCCTTTTCCGCTGCCGCATTTTACGAACTCATGCTTCTCGCCCTCGATCCAGACGGTAATGGCACCGCCCGAGGGTGCGAGAATGAATGTGTTGGTTTCGGTCCATTCTGCGGCGCCTTCGATGCAATTCATCTTCGCCTCGTAGACCTTACCCTTCTCCTTTTCCGTGATCGTGTCGAAATCGCAGTTGCCCTCCCATGAGCGGAAACCCTCCGAGGAGAGCGTCT
>JBLMYE010000230.1:0-7681 GCA_050258115.1 Deltaproteobacteria bacterium
AGGCGGAACTAGACCAAATCGCGAATCTCGACGCGCCGACGATCGCCGTGCAAACCGCCAACATTGAACAAGCTCGTCAAGCGCTTCATCGGGCTGAAGTCGATCTTGACCTACTCACCGTGCGGGCGCCGGTCGACGCGACCGTGCTTCAGGTCAATGTGCGGCCCGGTGAATTCGCCCAGGCTGGAAACGTTACCCCTGCTCTTATGATTCTTGGCAACCTTACACCGCTGCATGTGCGGGTAGATATTGACGAGATGGATATCGGCCTCTTCCGACCAGACGCGCCGGCCTATGCAAGCCTTCGTGGTCAGGCGGATAGGCAGGCGAAGCTGTCGTTTGTGAGGGTGGATCCCATCGTGGTGCCAAAGAAGGCCCTTTCGGGCGCAGCCACCGAGCGTGTAGACACGAGAGTTCTGCGCTTGGTCTACGCCTTGCCTGAAGGGGTGCTTTTTGCGTACTCGGGTCAGCAGGTTGATGTGTTTATTGAGGCGGCTGGGTCGCCTGAAGGCTCGTCTCCTCAGGCCAAAGAATAGAGTATCGCGGTTCGAAAGCACAGCTGTTGCACCAAGGAAGGAAACTGGTGCTGCCGGGCAAATAGACGCTCGCATCCTTTGGCGACCATGTCTCGTGTTGGCCCTGAGGCAACGTCGAGGTTCGTGCTCGCCATGGCCGCTGTCGATGGCGAAGCAGAACTCTCACAAATGCATGGTGTAAGCCGCTTTTGACCCACAAGTGCCAATGGTCTCTTGCGATTGTATGCCAGCCACGCTTCTGACCAGGCTCAGGCGACTTGCTCGTAATAGCCGCAATAAGTTCGGGTCTCGTTCCGCACAGCGTACTTTCAGAGATAGCAAGGTCCTATTGAACGCTTCGGGCCGCGGAGTAATCGGCACGGACTCCCTGTCTTGTATTGCGCAGTCAATCCGATTTGCTCATCGTCCACATGCCCAACGCCGCAAAACTGAGGAATTTCTCAGGTAGGGATCGCCTTCTGGGCCAGAGCAGCGCCGGTGAGAAGGGTGCAAGCTGCCACCATCAAGAATTCAACTGTCGACCGCATGATAAAGCCCCCCGCCAACAGAACCTCCGCGCCCATTCTGATGCGCTGGATCAAAGCGCCGGAGCTTGTCTCGCGGTGCGCTAAGATGAGACGCTACCCTGGAGCCATCATGAGAACGCTAGGTATTCTGTTGCTGGTGGCCCTGTCGACCGCTGACATGGGCGCTGCCGAACACCTATCCGGTAAACCCCGTATCATTGATGGCGATACGATCGAGGTATCCGGGACCCGCATTCGTCTGGAGGGCATCGACGCTCCGGAGCGCGGCCAGGAGTGCAGCGATCGCCTGCAACAGCCTTACGACTGTGGCGCCGCCGCAGTGCGAACATTGGTGGATCTAACGAAAGGCCAAACCGTAAATTGTGAAGCCACGGGCGAAGACCGCTACGGCCGTGCGCTCGCCATCTGCCGCCTTCCCTCCGGCCTTGACCTGAACGCCGAACTGGTGCGCCTGGGGCGCGTTGTGGCGTTCAGGCGCTACAGCGACCGCTACATCGTCGAGGAGGACGAGGCACGCCGAGCTGGAGCCGGACTGTCGGCGGGTACGTTCGAGCACCCCGGGTGCTGGAGAGCCCAGCTGCGCGGGGACGAGTGCCAGGACGAGCTGCCCTCGAACTAGGTCGAAACCGACCCGGGCAACAAGAAAGCCCCGGCGGCGCAGTACAACGTCCGCCGGGGGGATGCCCGCCGACTGCGTGGATGGGTCGGCTTGAGATCAGCCTACACGACCAGCGTTGAAGCCGAGTGAACGCCAGAACACCGGCAGCCGTTTCCGTGCCGCGTGCCCTCGCAGAGAGGGAGTTCTTAGTCGGCCTCCTGTCGCGAGCCACACGCCGCAAATCCCTTCTATCTTGATAGCAATCAAGCCCCGCACGGCGCTCCGCGCAACTCGGTTCCACGCGGATGAGGAAGGTTCAGTAGATATTGGAGATCGCAAAACCCAGCGCACGCGGGGTTGACCCGTTGCGATCGCCTGCGCGGGGTCGTGACGAAAACGTCGAATAAGATTACCCTTCGTCAAGAGAGTCAGTTGGTTGCGTGTGTTTGCGGGGCACACAGGGGGACCGGCTGATGTTTGGCTGGATATGGGGTAACGCCAGAGGCGCGCAGGCGCAATTTCAAGATTTGGGCTGGGTCTACAGCCTTGCCGCCGACTGTCTCAGCGCACAGAACCGTTGGACGGCCCATCGGATTATCCAGGTGACGCGGACACGCGTCTTTGTTGACGTAGGCGGCGATCTCTACGCCTTGGATCGCGACAAGCTCGGATGCAACGGCCACGTCTTTGCGGCGGGCATTTGCTTTTACTCGAATGCCGCCAAGCGCCAGCTGGAAAGCATCTGGGCTGAGGCCAGCAACAGTATTCGACCGCGCCCGCCATCCTTCGAGTTGAATGATCGCTGCCCGCTCGATCATGGTCGCGCGACGACTCGGGCAGAGATCATGGCCCTCTTCAGAAAGCAGGCTCTTCAGCTTCACCCCGACCACGGCGGCGATGCCCATCAGTTCGCGCACCTGGTCGAAGCCAAGAACCGGGCTCTGGCCCGGATCCGTCGCTAGCTTTCCACCAGCGCCTATTGGAGACCGTGAAATGCGGAAATTCCGGACGTTTGAGCAGTTCTGGCCAGAATACCTTCATGCACACAGCCATCCACGCACGCGGGCCTTTCACTTTGCTGGCACGACCATTGCCTGCCTCATGACCCTTTCTTGGATTGCGACGGGCGACGAAACCTTCCTCGTGCTTGCGTTTCTGGGAGGCTACGGGCTCGCGTGGTTCTCGCACTTTGTCATAGAGTTCAACATGCCCCTCACCGTCTGGCATCCAATCTGGTCACTTCGCGCCGATCTGCGGATGTACCGGAAGTGGCTCACCGGCTCCCTCAGTCATGACCTCCGTCGGGCAGGCATCCGGGACCGTCGGGTCTGTGCGCCCTTCGGAAAAGTCGAGGCGAGGTTTCAGTCCCGCATCGGCTGACAAGGCGGAGTTCAAAAGCTAAAGAGGCCGGTGCACTGAAAAAGCATGGCACCGGCCCTTGCCCTCCGGCTCGAACCCGCCGAGTGAGAGGTCCGCCACCAATACGCGGTACCACCGACGCGTGGCCAGCGGGTGCAGCACTCGAAGGGGGTCAGGGAGAGCCACGCTGGTGATACGAGGAGAGCTAGTCCCGGGCTCGTTTAGTCGGTTTAAAGGCAGCTGTTTCTATAGATCACAGAACGATATCATGCCGCGATTTCGTGACGAACGCCGTTACCTGCTGATAGCGAGGTCTTCGCATCGAGGTTAGGCTTCAGCTCCTCCGCGTCACGCGGCCTACGAACGCGACCCTCGAGATAAGCGCCTTCGGCGATCTCAAGATTCTCGTGAATAATGTCGGCTTCAACCTGGGCTGAGGGATGGAGAACGACCGTCATCGCGCGAATGGCGCCTTTGACGCCGCCGTGAACGTCGACCCGTTCGGCGGACACATTGCCAATCACAGAGCCGTCTGCGCTGATGATCAGCTCCTTGGCCGCTACGTCTCCGTATATGTCGCCGTCAATCTGCAAGCGGTTCTTGGAAATAATCGTGATGCCCTGGCCAAGAATCGTCAGGTCAGTGCCGATCGTCGACGTCCCCATCGTGGTGGCCGATCCGAACGGAGACGGAGAAGTGGAGACGCGTCCTTTTGCAGGTCCTGCGCTCGTTGGCTGTGCGTTCTGCGCGACATTTCCCTGAACTAAAGCCGGGGGTTCGACCATCCTCTCATCTCCCTACGATACGCACTTCATTCAACACGCATTCGCCACTTCAGGTGGCTAAGATGGCGACAATACGGCTTCAGCTGAGTTCGGCAGGTCGCGCCACGGCCGTGACCCGTCTCTTCCGGCGTGTCGAGATCTCAAAGATAGCTCGGCTTCACGTAACGCCGACAACTCCGCTCTTACCTGCTGGCACGACTTCCTGACCTGTTGCGGTCGACCAAACTCTTATCGCTTTGCTTACCCGCCCGATAATGAGTTCATCGGCCAGAGCCTTCTCTCTCAGCCGCGCAATCAGATAAACCTCAACCAACTCGCGGCCAGGCCTTCCAAGGGAAGGGCTTCTCCTCTGTCGCACAGGCCAGGAAACTTGCAGCCTCGGAAAGCCAAACGGCGAGTGTTTTGCCGAATTCAGCGAGAGGTCGGTTGGGCTCTTGCTTAAACAAGAGCCAGACAAACTGGACCAGCGTCACCAAGAACAAGATGCTCTGTCCAATCCCAAACGCAACCATGAACACGAACATAACCAATCCGCGCTTCCAGGTTTCCGGGTTGGTAAGGGGAGAACCGGACGGCTTCGTGTTGTTTTCAAGAATCTCCATGCTACGCCTCCGCGCGCTATCAGACGGCTTGCTTTAGACCCGACCAGAACCTTCTATCAATCGGTCGGTGACCTTTCATGGCGGTGAGGCAATGTATTGGGAAAAGACCTCGGTCGATCTGCCGCTTTACGCCCTCAGTTAATGCTTCCCTGGAGTAAGGGGGCGATCCAATGCAGCTGACACTGATGAATTGCCTTACCAGAGGGGCGGCACAATTAATGGCTCGACCTCGATGCAGGTCTGTTGGACGCGAATGTCGTGCCCAACGATGATACATACCTGCCGCTTGAAGTTTGGATTGTTCCGTATGGCTGTAGCCGACGCCTTGACTCCATACTCTCGCGCGACCTCCGCCAAATAGGCGTCTTGGCAGTAGGGGGTCACCAACCACTCGCCCTTAACCCGCTGCGCTCCGCTTCTGCATTCAATCTTGGCCGTTGCTGGGCCTGTCGTCGCCACGACCAGGACCGTTGCGAAGAGGGCCAATGCGACGTTTGTTGCTTTCAACATCGTTCAGGCTCCGGCCGCCAGGACGCATGCCGCCCGTTAACGGGCGCGGGGGAAATATAATGCTTCAGAATTGACTCTGATAACCTAGACACGTGCCATTCTTGCAGCAAAGAAATACAGGTTCTCAATAGATCCCGACTTGTGCCAAGTGAAACATTTACTTCGCCGACAGTTTATCTCGGTCCCGTAGCTCAATGGATAGAGCATCGCGCTTCGAACGCGAAGGTTGCAGGTTCGAATCCTGCCAGGACCGCCATTTCTTCTGCTGCAATGGGCGCGATCAGAAGACAACATCGCCAATGAGTCGGCAGTGCAGCAGCCGCCAAGCCGGCGCGAAACGCTTGTAGCAAAAAGCGAACCTCTGAGACGACAGCTTTCTTGCTTTCAGTCGTCATCATTGCCGCGATCTAATTTTTGTGATGGCCTCTTCAACAAACGCGTCTCCAAACTGCACGCGTCTTGCTGAGGCCTCCGATCACGTTGCTTGTAGTCGACGACGATCGGAATCAAGTCTTGCCGCTTCTGGCCCTGAACTGAAGTCGCCCCCTCGGTACGGGGAGTTCTGTTTGAGAATGGTGAGCGGATGATCGCGGTTGGTATGACCGCTCCCGAATGCGCAGCGGAATTAGGCTCAGTCTAGTTTCGGACTCGCTCGTGATCCGGTGTGGACGTCATCACAGGGCAGGCTGTTTTGCTCGCGGCTTCGACTTCGCAACGTTCGTGCACACGGTCGTCGAGACCCGGCCGAGGCGGATAAAGACTAAAATATTGAAACAAATTATTTTATATGCGTTCTCCGCATCATTTCTTGTTGCGGGTATGCGCTCGTGCGTTAAACGCTTGTGAAGCGTCCAGCTTCTGTGATCGTCTTGGCGAACACAGCCATTTTTTTTGGAATAGTATGACTAAGAGTACGGCGCGCCTAGAAAATATGTCGGATAGCGAACTGCTTAGTCTGCGGTTCTGCGACCTGCCGTTACGTCTCAAGGGATCTGTGATTGAGCAGCGGGCGTGCTCGGTGTTCGATGAGTTGTCGGAGCGCGGCATTCGCTTCCGGCCGACCCTCTGGATCTCCGAACAATGGTACAACCCTGATGACGTTGTCGGATTCGCCGTCCCATTCTATCTTCTTCATCCGCGACTGATCCGCCTCGAGCGCAAGATGATGCTGGAAGCGGAAGGTGCATCGCTGGATGAAGCGCTTAGCATCCTAAGGCATGAAACCGGACATGCCGTGGATGAGGCATTTCAGCTGCGCAAGATGCGCGAATACCGCAAATTGTTCGGTTCGCCGCAGCGCGCTTATCCCACGGACTACGTTGCGGATTCGGACAGCCGCGATTTTGTGCAGCATCTCAACGCCTGGTATGCGCAGTCGCATCCGGTCGAGGATTTTGCAGAGACGTTCGCCGTGTGGCTTCGCTCCAAGAACGGCTGGCGCCGAAAGTACCGCGATTGGCCAGCATATGAGAAACTGAGCGCGGTCGACACGTGGATGCGCAATCTTCGCGACGTCGAGCCCGAGATAAAGCCGAGGCGGATTGCGAACGAGTTGCGGGACTCCAAGCGAACGCTGCGGGAGCACTACGATGAAAAGCGTGATTTCTACGCTATCGATGCCGATGACGAGTTTGATGGCGCGTTGCTGCGGATCTTCGAGGCGAGCGGCAAGGGAAGTCACGCGCGTAGGCAGATGTCGGCAACGGCCCTGCTGACGGCATACAGGACGCGCCTCAGGAGGCGCATAGCGAGACCGCTTGGCGTTCCTGCCTACGTCGTCGATCAGGTATTGCGGCAGCTTGTGCATCGAGCGCGGATACTGAAGCTAAGACAAACTCGCTCGAAGGCGGAAACGGTAAAAAAGGTATCGCGACTTGTTTCTCGCGCGACCGTGTCAATCATTCGCAACAGCCCGAGATTGCCGCTATGACCAGGATCAGGAGGGCAAAGAAAAGGTTGACTGTCATTCTGCTCGTAGACGAGCGATTGTTGCCGACCGGAGATTTGACGGAACTCAGCGGCAAAGAACGGATGCTCCGGAAAACCGAGTACGACGTCAAACAAGCCATCGAGTCGCTTGGCCATACCCTGGTTCCGGTTGGGATCTCGAACGATCTCGCGATCATCACGGACGCGCTCGAAGCCCACAAGCCGGATATCGTCTTCAATCTCGCCGAGGAGTTTAACCACGTCGGACATTTTGATCAGCATGTCGTCAGTTTCCTGGAGATGCTGCGTCAGCCTTACACCGGCTGCAATCCTCGCGGCCTCACGATTGCCCGCGATAAGGCCTTGACGAAAAAAATCCTCGCCTATGATGGGATGAAGGTACCCGAGTTTGCCATATTCCCGATGGGACGCACCGCGAAGCGCCCCGGCACCTTGGGGTTTCCGCTCTTCGTCAAGTCGCTGACGGAAGAGGGCTCCATCGGGATATCGGGTGCTTCGATCGTCCGCGACGACGTAAAATTGATCGAGCGGGTGGAGTTCATACATCGCACTGCGATGTCGGCGGCACTTGCCGAAGAATACATCGATGGTCGTGAAATCTATGTCAGCATGATGGGCAACGAACGCGTCACCGTGCTGCCTCCCTGGGAGTTCTTCGTCGAGAATAGGCCTGCGGGATCGCCCTTAATTGCGACAGGTCGCGGCAAGTGGGATCCAGATTATCAGGACCAGGCTGGCGTGATGACGGGGCCAGCCGAGATCAGCGAAAAGCTCGCAGCAAAACTGCAGAGGTTGTCACGCGACATTTACCGGC
>JBLMYE010000231.1:0-4516 GCA_050258115.1 Deltaproteobacteria bacterium
GCCATCCACTGTTCGATCGTATCCGATCCGATGCCGAGGCGCTTGTGGGCATGTTCATCGCGCAGAAATTCGAGATCATGCGGGGCGAAGTCGACAATGAGTAGTTTTCCGCCGGGCGCCAGAATGCGCGCCGCCTCGGCGACGGCCGCGCCGGGATCGGCGAGGAAGTGGAGGACCTGATGCATGACGACGGCATCGGCGACGCCGTTCTGCAACGTGAGATCGTAAAGATCGCCGTGGCGGACTTCCGTGTTCTGGTGTCCTGCAGCCGCAAGCTTCATCTCAGCGTAGGCCAGCATCGACTGATTGAGATCGAACCCGAGCCCGCGCTCATACCGTCCGGCGAATAGCTCCAGGATGCGGCCTGTTCCCGTGCCCAGATCGACGAACAGCCGGAAGGGTCCCGGCCCCATGGCCTCGAGCATCGCCGTCTCGACGGCCCCTTCGGACACATAGAGACTGCGGATCCGGTCCCAGTCGGCGGCGTGGGCCTTGAAGTAGGCTTGTGCCACCTGCTCGCGCTCGCGCTTCAGCGCGTCGAGCCGCTCCCGGTCACGGCGGGCGACGGGATCCGTGGCCTCGATCGCGGCCAACAAGCGGCGGGCCAGGTGTCCGCCCGCGGTGCGGTCGGAGACGTGAAAATAGACCCAGCTCCCATCGCGAAACCGCTCGATCAGGCCGGCTTCGGCCAGAAGCTTCAGGTGGCGGGAAAGACGCGGCTGGCTCTGCCCCAGGATTTGCGTCAGGTCCTTCACGGACAATTCGCTGCGGGAGAGCAGCAGCAGGATGCGCAAACGCGTCGGCTCGGCGGCTGCCTTTAGCGCCGTTACCAGATCAGCCATCTGCAATGCGTCGATCACTGGATGCCCCGCCTTTTCCGACAGACATAAAGATATGTTTATATCTGTCAAGAAGAATGCGCCGCAGTCCAAAAGTGAACAGCGTCCCGCCGCAACTTAACCCGGCATCAATCTTACCAATCGTAGGGTTGCACTGATCACTCCGTCTTCGCGCACGTTTCCGGGAGCCTGCACATGCGCCCTTCCGCAGTCGACAGCATGACGCCGTCGATGCCCGACTTCGCCGCCCCGACCATCCGTATCGTACAGCTGCCGGCGCGCCGGACCACGGGTGTGCTGCTGTTCTCGCTGCTCGCCGTCGCAGCCCTCCTGCTGTTACCCTATTTCCTGATCGTCACGGCCGCTCTTGCCGATCAGACCGTTCGCGAGGTGGCGTCGGCGCGGCCGCTTGCAACCGTGCAGATCCTCGCCGGTCTCGCCTTCTGGCTCATTCTGCTCGGTTTCCCGATCTATCGTCTGCTCGACGCCCTGACGCGCAGCCGCTCTATCGAAATCACGGGCGGGCGCGTATCGGTGGCTGACCGGGCGTTCGGCAGGGTTACCTCGTGGAACGCCCCTCTGACCGAGTTCCTCGGCGTCGCGCCCTTTCTGCGGGCCAAGCACTCGGGCGTGCGCCACGAACTGATCCTCGTTCATCCCGACCGGCAGCGCTCGCTATTGATCGCGATGGCGCCGAGGCTGATGCAATCGGACGTCAATCCGGTTCTGGCTGCGCTTGGCCTCGCGGAATTGCCCCCGCGGGTGCTCTCGCGCAGCGGCCGGGCGGGTGACTGAGCGCAGACTTGCCTCAGGGCAAAAGTTTCCACGTCCGTGAGCATTTGACGGACGCGGCTCAGAATGGTCTAGCTTGACGCCATAAGTTCGAGGCCACCGGCATGCCGCATTCGCGAGCCAAGTTCCGTCTTCACCATTCGCCTCAAGGGTCACAAGCGAGTCAGTCAACGATGCCAAATATGCCCCGCCGTTCCGCAAGCCTCAGCGTGTTGACCGCTTGCGTGGCGTTCCTGCTTTCCGCATTGCCGGCTCTTGCGGAAACCCCTGCAGCCTACATGCAGCGCGTGGCCAACGAACTCGTGGCCGCGTCCCGGTCTGGTTCGGCTCTGGCGTTCGCAACCGCTCTGCGCAGCCATGCGGACCTGCCGGCCATTGGCCTGACGGCGCTCGGTTCTTACGCCAACCGGCTGCCGAAGACGGATCGGCCCGCCTATTACACGGGCATGGTGAACTGGATTGCGCGCTACGCCGCCAAGGAGGCTCCGAAGTATCCCGTGTCGAGGGCGGTGGTCGTCGGACAATCCGCCGGCACGGGCGGCGTGACATATGTCGATACGACGGTGACGTTGCGCAGCGGCGAGTCCTACGATGTCCGCTGGACCATCGTCCGACGCGGGAACGCTTACAAGGTCCGGGAAGCCGAAATCTTGATGTTCCAGATGACGACCGTGCTCGGCAATCTGTTCCAGGACTACATCAGCAAGAACCAGGACAACCCGAAAGCCCTGGTGGCGGCGCTCAACCAGTAGCCGCCGACCGGGCCTGCAGCGAAAGAAAAGGCCGCCCACCGGGCGGCCTTTTCCTTTTTGAACGGGTTCCCAGCTGGGGTTCCCGGCGGGGGTCAGATGCGGAAGACAGCGCCGGCCACCGACCGGGCGCGGGTGCGAACGGCACCGCCATCGTTGCCCGACTTGACGATCCACTGACCGTTCGGGGCGCGGCCCACGATCATGCCTACATGGTGGCGCCACACGACGACGGCGCCGACCTGGGGACCCGAAGGCGACCCGTAGTTCCGCCAGTTCCAGGCGAGATTGTATTCTGGTCCGCCACCCTTCTGGGTGCGCATCCACCAGCCGCACCACCGGCTGGGACGCGGCCCCACACCCGAGTGCCGGGAAGCGCCTTCGACCTGCTGGGCGTAGCGATGCTGGCGGGCGCGCTGACGGGTGCCGCGGTTCAAAGGCTGGCCGGCTTCGGTCTGCTGCCAGCCTTGCGACTGCGTGGGATCGTAGGGTCGGGCCTCGGCCGTCGAGACGGCGGCGAGAGCGGCGATGGCCGCAAGTGCGGGAAGGATCAGTCTGCTCATGGGTGTCGGTCCCTGTTTTGCTTTTTCCGAACGTTTGCCAAGCGCGCCACCAATGCGGCCAAAGCAAGGTGAGCAAAACCGGCCAAGTCTCAGCTGTCGCAGGGCAATTCGACGCCTGCGGCGGGATGGACCACACGCAAAAGTTTCAATCGTTCGGAGCCTTTCGGATCACACCTCTGAATTCTCAGCCGAAATCACGAACCGAGGGTCGACCGCTCGAGTTGTAACGACGCAGAAGTAGACGGCACTAAAGTACCGTCCCAGCTCGGATATGCACGCGCCAGGGCCGGTCCCTTGAGCCGGGGACCGGCCTCTTCGCGGCGAGCAGCCTTCCAGCGGGCGATCGTTTTCGCGAACACATCGCGTTACGCAAGCAGTCAAGTCTGGAGCGCCTGCAGAGGCTTTGACCGCCGGACATTTTCTGCGTCGACGAGATAGTACGCCGCCGTGCCCACGCAGCAATCGAAGGGCCGGACGGCGCGCCAAGCCACTTACCGCTCGAACCTTTTGAACTTGATGCGGTGGGGTTCCACGGCCGCGTCGCCGAGGCGGCGCTTCTTGTCTTCCTCATAGGCTTCGAAGTTGCCTTCGAACCACTCCACGTGGCTGTCGCCCTCGAATGCGAGGATGTGCGTCGCAAGCCGGTCTAGGAAGAAGCGATCGTGCGAGATCACGACCGCGCAGCCGGGAAAGTCTTCCAGCGCGGCTTCGAGTGCACCCAGGGTCTCTGTGTCGAGATCGTTGGTCGGTTCGTCGAGCAGAAGCAGGTTGCCGCCCTCCTTCAGCATCTTCGCCAGATGGACCCGGTTTCTCTCGCCACCGGAGAGCAGGCCGACCTTCTTCTGCTGATCGGGCCCCTTGAAGTTGAACCAGCCGCAGTAGGCGCGGCTTGGCATTTCGCGCTTGTCGCCGAGCTTCATGATGTCGAGTCCGCCGGAGATCTCCTCCCAGACGGTCTTCTTGTCGTCGAGATGATCGCGGCTCTGATCCACGTAGGAGAGCTTCACGGTATCACCCAGGCGGATGGAGCCCTTGTCGGGCTTTTCCTGGCCAGTCAGCATCCGGAAGAGCGTGGTCTTGCCCGCGCCGTTCGGCCCGATGACACCGACGATGCCTCCCGGCGGCAGTTTGAACGACAAATCGTCGATCAACAGCCGGTCGCCGAACGCCTTGCTCAGATTCTCGACCTCGACGACGACGTCGCCGAGGCGCGGACCGGCGGCGATCTGGAAGGACGCCTTGCCCACGTCCTCCCGGCCGGCCTGCTCGACCATTTCGTTGTACCGCCGCAGGCGATCCTTGCCCTTGGCCTGACGCGCCTTCGGCGAAGAGCGGATCCATTCGAGTTCGCGCGACATCGCCTTCTGCTTGCTTTCCTCGGCGGCCTTTTCGGCAGCCTCGCGCTTGGCCTTCTGTTCGAGCCAGCTCGAGTAATTACCCTTCCACGGCACGCCGTGGCCGCGATCAAGCTCCAGCGTCCATTCGGTGATGTTGTCGAGGAAGTAGCGGTCGTGGGTGACCATGATCACGGTGCCCGCATAGTCGCGCAAATGATGCTCGAGCCAGGCCACGC
>JBLMYE010000232.1:0-6019 GCA_050258115.1 Deltaproteobacteria bacterium
AAGGGTGTGAAGATCGGGCTCTTTCTGCCCAATACCCCGACTTTCATCATCTACTACTACGCAGCTCTCAAGACCGGGGCCACGGTCGTCAACTACAACCCGCTCTATACTGTCGAAGAACTGGCCTTTCAGGTGAAGGACAGCCAGACCGAGATCATGGTCACCCTCGACTTGCAGATGCTGTTCTCGAAGGTGGACGCCCTCCTGCAATCGGGCGTGCTGCCGCGCGCCATCGTCTGTTCGTTCGCGGCTCTTCTGCCGGCTGCGAAGGGCGCCCTTTTCAAGCTTCTGAAGCGTAAGCAGATCGCTCGGACGACTGCGTCGGCGTCAGCGGACAAGATCCTGCTCGAACGCCAGATCATCCAACGCGGCGCGAGGCCTCGGCCCGTCGTGATCGACCCGCACGAGGACATTGCCGTTCTGCAGTATACGGGAGGGACAACGGGCACGCCGAAGGGCGCGATGCTCACTCACGCCAACCTGAGCTGCAATACCCGCCAGGTCATGCTCTGGGCCCCGGACCTCGGCGAAGGTCAGGAACGGGTGATGGGGGTGCTGCCCTTCTTCCATGTCTTCGCCATGACGGTCGTCATGAACTTCGGGATCGCGAAGGCCGCGGAGATCGTGATGGTCCCCCGCTTCACGCTGGACGAAGGGCTCGCTCTGATCGCGAAGGTGAAGCCGACGATCATGCCGGGAGTTCCGACGCTGTTCAACGCGATCCAGAACCACCCGAAGATCAGAACCTACGACCTCACGTCGCTCAAATTCTGTCTTTCCGGCGGCGCGCCCCTCCCTCTCGAAGTGAAGCAGAAGTTCGAGGCCACCACCGGCTGCAAACTCGTGGAGGGTTATGGGCTGTCGGAAGCCTCTCCGGTCGTGACGTGCAATCCGATCGAAGGCGCACCACCTCCAGGCTCGATCGGTCTGCCGCTGCCGGGCACCATCGTTTCCCTTCGCAGCCTCGCCGATCCCAGTGTGGCCGTCGGGCCGGGCGAGCGCGGCGAACTGTGCGTGAAAGGCCCGCAGGTGATGCGGGGCTACTGGAACAAGCCGGAGGAGACGGCCAACCAGTTCACGGGCGATTTCCTTCGCACCGGGGACGTGGCCGTCATGGACGAGAACGGCTATTTCCAGATCGTCGACCGGATCAAGGATCTCATCATCTGCTCGGGTTACAATGTCTACCCGCGCCGGGTCGAAGAGGCGATCTATGAGCATCCGGCCGTCGAGGAAGTCACCGTCATCGGCATTCCCGATGCGTACCGCGGTGAAGCGCCCAAGGCGTTCATCAAGCTCAGAAGCGGACACACCGCGACGGCGGACGACATCCAGCGCCATCTCAAAGTCAAGCTTTCGAAGATCGAACTCCCGGCCGCGATCGAATTCCGCGACAGCCTGCCCAAGACCATGATCGGCAAGCTGTCGAAAAAGGAACTGAAGGCGGAGGAAGCGCAGAACCGGGCAACCTGACCGTCGCGTGGTTACCGGGCTGCGGGCGGAACAGGAAAAAATTAATCATACCCGCAAACCTCGTCGAAACGGGCTCCTGTCAAATTCCGGGTTCAACCCTCGAGGTGGCAGATGCAGTCCAAACCTCCAACGTTCGGCCAGCGCAACGGCCCGCGCCAGCCGACCATCATCCGCCGTATCGAACCGCGTCATTCGGCGCCGGCGGAGACCCGTGCGGAGCTCTCCGGCCCGCAAGAACCCACGGCGTTAGCGGCCGATGGGGAGAAGCCGTCACAGCCCGCCGCCACTCCGGTCATGGCCATGCCGCCGCCACCGGAGCCGAACGCGCGATGGGCAAAGCGGTCCCCTGCACGGCTCGGAGCCCAGATCTGCCACAGCAGCCTTTCGACGCCTCTCATGTGCACCGTCCGCGACACGTCCTCCACCGGCGCACGCCTCGAGATCGTGACCCAGCGCGGCGGCAACATTTCGCGCGACCGTGTGCCCGATCAGTTCACGCTTTTCATGCCTGCGGACCGGCTCGAAGTGGACTGCGAGGTGATGTGGCGGCAAGGCCATCTGGCCGGCGTGCGCTACACGTCGCCGACGCGGAGACTCCCCCGGCAAGAACCCGTCAAGACTTCGGCGGCACCAAAGAAGCCCCATACGAGCCTGATCAGTCTGCTCATCAATCCATCCTGATCGGGCGTGGGGATCTGCGCGTCAGACGAGGCGCGATTGATCGATCGCCGCGGTGATGAAAGATCGGAAAAGCGGGTGCGGCTCGAACGGACGCGACTTGAGTTCGGGATGGAACTGCACCCCGATGAACCAGGGATGATCGGGATACTCGACGGTTTCCGGCAAGAGGCCGTCCGGCGATAATCCAGCGAACCGCAGGCCGGCCTTTTCCAAACGCGCGCGATAGCCGGTGTTGACTTCATACCGATGGCGATGGCGCTCGGAAATCTGCGTCTCGCCGTAGACCGAGGCGATGCGCGAGGACGGATCGAGCTGAGCCTGGAAGGCGCCGAGCCGCATGGTGCCGCCGAGGTCTCCGCCTTGACGCCGAGTCTCCAGTTCGTTACCGCGCATCCACTCCGTCATGAGGCCCACGACGGGTTCGGCCGCCGGCCCGAACTCCGTGGAACTGGCGTCCTTTATCCCGCACAGATTCCGGGCAGCTTCGATGCAGGCCATCTGCATGCCGAAGCAGATGCCAAAATAAGGAACCTTGCGTTCGCGAGCGAATTTCGCGGCCATTATCTTGCCTTCCGATCCGCGTTCGCCGAAGCCCCCGGGCACCAGGATCCCGTGCACGCCTTCCAGGTAGGGGGCGGGGTCTTCGCGCTCGAATATTTCGCTTTCGATCCACTCCAGGCGAACCTTCACGCGATTGGCGATGCCGCCGTGAACGAGCGCTTCGATGAGCGATTTGTAGGCGTCCTTCAGGCCTGTGTACTTGCCGACGATGGCGATCGAGACTTCGCCCTCGGGATTGGAAATGTTGCGCGAAATCGTCTCCCAGCGGGAGAGATCGGGTTTGGGGGCGCCGGTGATGCCGAAGGCCGCGAGGACCTCGCGGTCGAGCCCCTCGCGGTGATAGGCGAGCGGCACATCGTAGATGGAGGCCACATCGAGCGCCTGGATGACGGCTTCGGGCCGAACGTTACAGAAAAGCGCGATCTTCTTGCGCTCGCCGACCGGGATCTCGCGGTCGGAACGGCACAGCAGAATATCGGGCTGGATACCGATCGAGCGAAGCTCCTTGACGGAGTGCTGGGTCGGCTTCGTCTTCAATTCACCCGCTGACGGGATATAGGGCATCAGCGTCAGGTGGACATAGATGCAGGCCCCTCGCGGCAACTCGTTGCCGAGCTGCCGGATGGCTTCGAAAAACGGCAGGCCTTCAATGTCGCCGACCGTGCCGCCGATTTCGACGAGGACGAAGTCGACGTCCTCGTTGCCCGATACGACGAACTGCTTGATCGCGTCCGTGACATGCGGAATGACCTGTACGGTGCCGCCCAGGTAATCGCCACGGCGCTCCTTGGCGAGAATATCCTGGTAGATGCGGCCCGTGGTGATGTTGTCCGACTTCTTCGCCGGCACACCCGTGAACCGCTCGTAATGGCCGAGATCGAGGTCGGTTTCCGCACCGTCGTCGGTGACGAACACCTCGCCGTGCTGATAGGGGCTCATCGTTCCCGGATCCACGTTGAGATACGGGTCGAGTTTGCGCAGGCGGACGGAATATCCACGCGCTTGCAGAAGCGCGCCGAGGGCGGCGGACGCGAGGCCTTTTCCAAGGGAGGAGACCACGCCACCGGTAATGAAGATGTACCGTTGCATGGGGTTTGAGCCTTACACGACGGACGCCACGATTCGAAGCGGATTTATGGACACATCCACCGGCCGTTGCTGCGTTCGGCTCGAGTTGCGTGGCAAACGGCAGCGTCGATCGCTACTTCAGCTTGTCGAGGATGCCTCCGCGCGGCGCATCACCGGCGGGGGCGGGGGCCTGACCGGGGGTTGCAGGCGCCGTAGCAGCCGGCCTGTCGAGAACGGACGCCGGCGCGGTCCCGCGCTGTGAAACGATGGTGAGCAGCAGGCTCGTCGTGAAGAATGCGGCGCCCAGCGCCGCTGTGACCCGCGTCATGAGGTTGGCTTTGCCGCGGCCCGCGAACATGCCGCCACCGCCACCGATGCCGAGCGCGCCCCCCTCGGACTTCTGCACAAGCACGATCCCGACGAGAGACGCCGCGATCATGAGGTGGATGACGAGCAGGACGGTGGACATCGTTCAGGGCTTTCTTGGGCTGTCGGAAAGCGGCGTCAATAGCTGAAATCGCAGGCGGCGGCTAGGGGGCGCCCGAGCCTCGCCGCTCAGGGAGGAATTACCGCACCGCCGGTGGCGGGCCCGGAAAAGCCCGGCGCCGCATGCTGAAGCTGCACAGGCGGCTTATAGGCGTCGTCGGACTTCGGTTTTTTCTGTTGCGGCTTTACCGCCCGATCCGGGGCACCACCCTCGGCCGGCTGCCGAGCGCCGTCCGAGCCGGGGGTGGATTCGGCGGCTGCCGCCGCAGGCCGCACCGGCTTCGGCTTCTGCTGCGGCTTTTTCACCTGGAGTTCGGGCGGCGCCGTGCCGGGGGCGTCGTCATCCCGGGCCGTCTCGGCCGCGGCAGGCGGCTTCGGCCGGGGGCAGCGGAAAAGGATCCGTTCCTGGAGTTCGATCCAGCGCTGAACGCGTTTGAGACGGTCGGTCGAAAGATTGGCGCGCGCCCACTCGGCGCCTTGCGCCATATCGGTGGCCACCCCTGCCGCCTCCAGGTTGGTCTGTTCGGCACGCGCCCTTTCGCAGTCCTCCGGAGCCAACGGCAGCGCCGGGGCCGGCGGCGCGAATACTCCGAGCGCAGCAACCGCAAAGCTCAGACGGGCGATGGCACGGATCATGAGTTGCCTATCATCAACTGCTCCGCGTTATGAACCGGGTCGCGGACTTCCGGCAACGCGGGGATCACGCGTAGGCCCCCACGATGCCGAGAAAATCGGCGGCCTTAAGACTGGCGCCGCCGACGAGCGCTCCATCCACGTTGTCGATCCCCATCAGTTCCTTCGCGTTCTGGGGCTTTACGGACCCTCCGTAGAGAATGCGGATTGCGGTGCCGTCGGGGCCGAAGCGTTCGACAAGTTGCCTGCGGATCGCCGCATGAACTTCTGCCACATCATCCGGTGTCGGCGTCAGGCCGGTTCCGATGGCCCACACCGGTTCATAGGCGATAACGGTGTTGGCCGAGGTCGAACCCGCCGAAAGCGAAGCCCCGAGTTGGCGGATCACCACGTCGAGTGTCTGCCCCGCGAGACGCTGCCCCTTCGTTTCCCCGATACAGACGATCGCCGACAGCCCTGCCCGGTGAACGGCTTCCTGCTTGCGCCGCACCGTGGCGTCCGTTTCCCCGTGGTCGGCACGGCGCTCGGAATGGCCCACGATGATGGCTGATGCGCCGGCGTCTGCCAGGATTTCGGCCGATACGTCGCCGGTATGCGCGCCCGACGGGGCCCAATGGCAATCCTGGGCCCCGACACCGACCGGCGCCCCGCGCAGAACCTCCGCCATCACCATGACCAGAGTTGCAGGTGGACAGATGAGAACGTCGACCGGCGGAGGCGCCGCCAGGCCCGCCAGGCTGGCGGACACGGCCTTGGCCTCGGCAATCCCCGCCCGGAGCCCGTTCATCTTCCAGTTTCCCGCCACCAGCGGCCGCGGCCGGGCCCCCTCTCCCGTCATCACATGCCTCTCCCTCGCCTCTTGCTTTCGCGAACCGGCTGGGCTTCATATCACGGCGAGCGCCCGCGTCACGCGCGGGTTTTCGAGTTTCAACTGCCGGCGGACCATCGGATCGGCGCGCTTCGGCGCATCCGAGGCCGCGGCATGATTCCAGGACAGCCTACCGATGTTGGACGCACTGAGACGCGGCGCGACGGGGATCGTCGCGAAGATCCTCCTCAGCCTTCTCATCGTGAGCTTTGCCATCTGGGGCATCGCCGACGTGTTTCGCGGGTATAC
>JBLMYE010000233.1:0-3126 GCA_050258115.1 Deltaproteobacteria bacterium
CAGCCAGCCGAGATCCGCCTGCGGGAAGCCGCTTTCAGCGAAGGTCCGGCCGGCGTCGCCAACGCCGTCAAGAATCTATGGAGGAACATCGGCGCCTATACGTCGAGCCTCGTTGCCTACGTCGGGTCGGGCTTCCAGCGCCCCTTCTCGCATACGAGCGAGGGAGACCCCATCACCGGGCGCGATCTCATCGCGCTCCTCGCGACCATCGGCGTCGACCTGGGCCTGCTGGCGCTCGCGATACTCAATCCGCCCCCGGCAGCCACGCTGCGGCCGACAGGCGAAGTCGTGCGCCAGATCCGCGAGGCGATCCACACGGTTCTCTCCCGCACGGACGAGCGTGCCGGAATCGAATGGCTGCGACGGCACTTCATTCACCACAACAAGGCGTCTTATTTCGTCATCCCGAACCTCTATAGCGCCAATGCCGACGACCCGATCGAGTCGCAACGCGCCCTTGCCATCAACCAGCTGGCGGGCGTGTTCAACGATCTCGATCTCGTCCGCTGGCCCGCCAAACTCACGCTGTGGCAGCGCCGCTGGAAGTTCTGGAAGCGCAAGACCGAACTCGACATCCTGAAGGAGGAAGAGGCCCTGGCGAGCGACACCGATCTCACCCAGATCCGGAAGGACTGGATCAAGGAGATCGAACGGCGCGGCAACGTCGCGCTGTCGCCGAAAGATCAGGAATTCATGGCCGCCGATCCGTTGCGCAATCACGGCCTCTTCTCGAAAGCCGAACGGGCATTGACCATCGCCGGTTGGAGCGCCGAGGCGCGTCGCGACGTCGAAGTTTTCCGGATCGTCGATGTCGATGGGCTGACACCGATCCTTATGGTCTTAAACGAGGAAGCCGAACCGGCGAAGACGAATGCCCCGGCTGCCGCTGAAAAAGTTTCGCTCGAAGGAGGGGCACTCCGTGAACCCAGCCCCCTGCTGCCGCATTTCAAGGCTTGACCGGCACGGATTGGCCCCGGCCGCTTCTTGAAGCTGTCACGAGCCGTCACTAGCTGACCCGTGGTTGAAGGCCACTCGTAAATGGAAGGACTTGCCTATGAAATCCATCATCGCACTCGCCGCCGCTGCCGGCACTCTTCTTGCCGCGGCTCCGGCGTTTGCCAGCCCCGAATGCACGAAGGAGCCCAAGGACAAATGGCTGTCGGAAGATGCCATGAAGGCGAAGGCCACGGAGCTGGGCTACAAGGCCGAAGTCTTCAAGGTCGAAGGCAAATGCTACGAAATTTACGGCTACAACAAAGACGGCAAGGCCGTCGAGGTTTACTTCAATCCTGTCACCGGCGCCGTGGTCGAAGAAGAGATCGAAGAAAAGAAGTAAGCCCGCGCGGAGTGGGCCGCCGGCAAAAAGGGTCGCTGCGCTCCTCGTATCGAAGAGCCGGCGGCTCCTTTTTTGTGAGTCCTCTCAAGCCCTTGCGATCCTGCCCGAGGCTTGCTCCACCCTGGCCCATCCTTAGACACGAACGTCCCTCAGTCTCTGTGACGCCAAGGGTAACTTTCGGTTAACCCTCCCTGGTCAGATTTCGTTTAGTCTGCGCCCGCCCGAAGCCGACAGTATCGTGGTTTGGGGCGTGTGTGCCGTTGCGTGAGCATTCAGTTCGAGTAGGTCCAGTCATGCGTACCAAGCGTCGCGTCGAAGCCGCCGTCGAGACCAATCGTGTCATCGTCGGCGACTGCATTACGGAGTTGCGCAAGTTGCCCTCCGAGAGCGTGGACCTCGTCTTCGCCGACCCTCCCTATAACTTGCAACTCGCATCCGAACTTCTGCGCCCGAACAATACGCGCGTGGATGGCGTCGACGACGAATGGGACAAGTTCTCATCCTTTGCGGCCTATGATCAGTTCTGCCGCGCCTGGCTCGCCGAGTGCCGCCGCATCCTGAAGCCCGACGGGGCGATCTGGGTCATCGGCTCTTATCACAACGTTTTTCGCCTCGGGGTCGCGTTGCAGGATCTGGGATACTGGATCCAGAACGACGTCATCTGGCGCAAGGTGAACCCCATGCCGAACTTCCGCGGCAAGCGCTTCACGAATGCGCATGAGACGCTGATCTGGGCCGGACGCGATCAGAAATCACGCGTCACATTCAATTATGAAAGCCTGAAGGCCCTGAACGACGACGTGCAGATGCGTTCCGACTGGCTCTATCCGATCTGTGCCGGCCCTGAGCGATTGAAGGACGACGGCGGGCGCAAGGCCCATCCGACGCAGAAGCCCGAAGCCTTGCTCGGCCGGGTTCTCCTCGCCACGACGAATCCCTGCGATGTTGTCCTCGATCCTTTCTTCGGCACCGGCACGACCGGCGCCGTCGCGCAGCGACTCGGCCGCCGCTGGATCGGCATCGAACGCGACAAGGACTATGCCAGTGCCGCCCGCGACCGCATCGCCGCCACTGTTACGCTGAAGGCGACCGCGCTGGAAACGGTCCGCTCCAAGCGCGCCGAACCGCGCGTGCCGTTCGGCACCATTATCGAACTCGGAATGCTGCCACCCGGCAGTCCGCTCTTCGATGAGCGCCGCCGCGTGCGCGCCGAAGTCAAAGCGGACGGTTCGGTCGCGCTACCCGGAATGCAGGGCTCGATCCATCGGGTCGGGGCCTACGCGCAGGGCAAGTCAGCCTGCAACGGCTGGACGTTCTGGCACTTCGAACGCGAAGGCAAGCTCGCTCCCATCGACACGCTGCGCGAAACAGCCAAGCACAAGCTGGGGCTGATGCCCGCCTCACCGGCAGATCAAATCCCAGTTGGACCAGCCGAATAGCCACGAAAAGTTGACAGATTGGGAAAACTTCCCTGTAGCGCGCGGCCTTCGGAAAATGCAACAAAGTAACATCTTCCGGAGACTTTCCTTTGCGCCTGACCTTGAGGCTCGGCCTCGCCCTGTCCATTGCCGGCATTCTGTTGAGCACGCTTCTCGTAAGTGCCGTGCTGACCTACTGGCATGCGGTTCACAAGGTCGATGTGGAGATGCAGAGTACGCTGGCCGCGGTTCAGCGCACGGTGCGCGTTGCGCTCATGGATCTGCCGGGAGCGCCCACCGACGAAACACAGGTCCAGCGCCTCGTCCGCACGTTCGATGAAAGCCGCCATGTTCGGGTGGAGGTCAAGAACC
>JBLMYE010000234.1:0-6222 GCA_050258115.1 Deltaproteobacteria bacterium
GGCTCGGCGAACACACACACCACCTTGAGATCCCTGATCTTCCGGCGGATTTCGGCGAGCCGTTTGGCGGACGGCTGGACTTCAGGCGATACCGTGATCGCTCCCGTCGCGCGCACCCCGAAGCGGTTTTCGAAATAGTGGTAGGCGTCGTGGAAGACGACGAAGCCCTTGCCCTTCACAGGCGCTAGGTCCGCCTCGATGCGCTTGGATAAGGCCACGATGCGCGCGATCGCCTTGTCGGCGTTGGCCTTGAATTGTCCCGCGCGTTCGGGTGCGGCGTCGGACAGCGCCTGCGCGATCGCACGAACCATCGCCACGGCATTATCTGGGTCGAGCCAGACATGGCCGTCGCGGACGGCAGAGTTTTCCGAGCCGCTTCTGTCGTTGTGTTCCTTGGCCTCGCCGTGTCCATGGCCGTGCCCATGATCGTCAGCTTCGAACGTATCGCCGCGTCGCTTGTCGAGCAGCGTGAGCCCGGGAGCGTCAGCGAGCGTCACGACCGTGACGGATTTTGGCAGCGAAGACACGATTTTCCGTGTGAAGGGTTCGATCTCTTCGGATGTTCTGAACACCACGCGTGCCGAATTGAGGGCCCGGGCGTCGGACGGTTTCAGAGCATAGCTGTGCGGCGAGGCTGCACCGCCGACGAGCAGATGCGGTTGCCCCTCCTCGCCCAAAACCTGAGCTACCAGAGCGTGAATGGGCTTGATCGTGGCCACCACCGCGAGGTCATCTCCTGTCGAGGCGGTGCCGACCGGAGTAAACAAGGCCGCCGCGAGCGCGGTCGGAATCAGAACGGGCCGCACGAGCCTGAACAATGCAGTCCCCATTGGACCCCCGGTCGCTCGGCGCATGTCTCGTCCCCCCGGTTCGCTGGTTGATTTTCGGATAGTATAACATCCAATTTGTGCCACAAGGCAAAGTTATGGCCAACGGGAAGAGGCGCCCGGCCGCAAGATCGCCAAGTCCTGCAGAGACATTGGTAATGTCGTGCGTCGTCTCCATATTCGCGACGTACGATGACGTGCACGTTCGGCGGGAGGCCTATTGAACATGATGCAGTCGCGAGCTCCGTGGAGTTTCGGGTGGAAGGGCGCCCTCGTGACCATGCAGGCGGGTATGGCCGCCCTGTTGTCCGCTCCGGCTGAGGCCCATCCCCACGTATGGGTCAGCGTTGCAACGACCGTGCTTTACGAGAACGGCAAGATCGCGGGCTTCCGGCACAACTGGACCTTCGACGACATGTACACGGCGATGGCCATTCAGGGGCTCGACAAGAACGGCGACGGCACCTACGCGCGCGAGGAGCTTGCCGAACTCGCACAGGTCAACATCGATGGCCTCAAGGAGTTCGAATACTTTACGTTCGCACGCATCAAGGAGGCGCCCGTAAAGCTGGCACCACCCAAGGATTACTGGCTCGATCACAAGGATGGCGTGCTGACGCTGAATTTCACCCTGCCCCTCGCCGAACCGGTGCCGGCGGAGACGGAAGGCGTCGCGTTTTCCGTCTATGACCAGACGTTTTTCATCGCGTTCGATCTCGCGAAGGAGAACCCTGTACGGCTGAGCGACGGCGCGCCGGCAGGTTGCGCGGCTAAAGTGGGGGAGGCCGAAAAGGATCTGGCTGATCTCCAGCGGCTCAACGATGCTTTCGGCGGACAGTTGACGGCAGGCAACGCCAATCAGGGCTCCGGCCTCGGCTACGCGTCCACCATCCATCTGACATGCGCCAAGACATGATGCCTCGTTTCGCAGCAATCGCAGCACTTCTCGCACTGGCACTGATGACGATCCCACCATGCTGGGCAGCGCCGGCGCAGCATGGCGCAATCGTCGTGGCGCAGGTGTCGCCCGACCGCGCGCTGACGGCAGGCCGTCCATCGGCTTCCGCGCCGGCTGCTGAACCTGGCATGTTCGCCGGTGTCTATAATTGGCTTCTCACCCAGCAGCAGCGCCTCAACCGCGAACTCGCCGCAGCCGTGAAAGAACTGAAACAGGCAGGTTCATTCAGTACCGCCTTGGTGCTCGGGTTCATCGGGTTCGGTTACGGCGTGCTCCATGCCGCGGGGCCCGGTCACGGCAAAGCAGTAATTTCGTCCTATGTGCTGGCCAATCGCGAAACGGTGCGACGCGGCATCATGCTCTCGTTCCTCTCCGCGTTCATCCAGGCCCTGTCTGCGATCGTGCTGGTCGGCGTTCTCTTCATCGTTCTCAACAAGACCAGCATGGAAATGACGGCCGCCGAGCGATGGATCGAAACGATCAGCTGGGCGTTCGTCACGGCGATTGGCGCGTGGCTGCTAGTCGGACAGCTTCGCCAGATCATGGCGCGGCATCGGCCCGCTGCTGGATCCGTAAAAATACATACGCATGCGCGCACGCCGCAGTCGGTTGGCGCCGCAGCATCGGGACACCATCATGTCCACGCGCATGTCGAATCCGATCATCATCATCACGCGCACCATCATGCCCACGGCGGCGATCACGAGCACGGCCCCGAGTGTGGCTGTGGACACGCCCATATGCCCGATCCCAAGGACCTTCAAGGCGATCTGACCTGGGGCAAGGCCTTTGCGATCGCGTTCTCTGTC
This sequence comes from Deltaproteobacteria bacterium, assembly GCA_050258115.1. Lineage (GTDB taxonomy): Bacteria > Pseudomonadota > Alphaproteobacteria > Rhizobiales > Hyphomicrobiaceae > JAGVSR01. The sequence continues at coordinate 2,595 of JBLMYE010000234.1, forward strand.
GGCATCCGGCCCTGCACGGGCGCGATCCTGGTGCTGGTGTTCGCGCTGTCACAAGGGCTTCTCTGGGCCGGCGTGTTCGCGACCTTCGCCATGGCCATCGGGACGGCCATCACGGTCTCTGTGCTGGCGGCAATGGCGGTGGGATCGCGAGAACTCGCTGCACGGTTCGGTGGCGCCGACAGCGGCTGGGCGACGACCGTGTCGTCCGCCGTTAGCCTTGTGGGCGCCAGCCTCGTCATGCTGATGGGGGCGATCTTCTTTGTGGGCTCGCTTCAACCCCAGGCGCCCTTCTGAGATTAACCACCAGCTTGCGAAAGCAAGACCTGCCGCTCACGATGGCGCGCATTTTGGATCGAAATCACACCCGTCCCAATTTCGATCTCGTTTGTGTAGCGTCATGTCCCGATTCCTCCGCGTCGCCGCAGCCGCATCGCTCCTTGGCCTCTCCGCCGCGCCGGTCCGCGCCATTCTCGATCTCCAGACCTCGGCGTTGCCCGAAGCCCGCTTCGAACTCCTCGTGGTTGAAACAGACAACTGCATCTATTGCGGCCTCTTCCGCCGCGATGTCGCCCCCACGTATACGGCGTCCATCCGCGCACGATCCGTCCCGATGCGGTTCGTCGATCTCAATGCACCGGACATCGACGCTCTTTCGCTCACGGCGCCGATCGATAGCGTCCCGACGGTCCTCGTCGTCGAGCATGGCCGCGAGGTGGGGCGTATCGCGGGTTATGTGGGACCGGAGATTTTCTTCCACTCCTTGAACACGCTTTTGCCCGAAGAAAGACCTTGAACGGGCGCCCGTCGTCACCAGCCGTTGAGTTCCAGCTCATGATCGGCTTTGATGGCGCTCCCATCGCTTTCTTGCGGAGCCAGCCTGTATGGATCGTCGCGATTTTCTGAGAACCACGGGAGGCTTTGCCGCAGCGGCTGGTTATGCGGCCATCCCCGCCGCGGCGCAGCCGGCGTCGGCAGCGGGCGCGCCGCTCAAGTCGCGCGTGTTCGCCTGTCCCTGGTCGGCAAGCCCAGCGGGCTACGCCGATGATGCCCACCGCCTTGCGCGACGTCTCGGGACGCTGTTGGCACCCGATGGCCTCGATGTTCACTTCGCCGCGTCTCGGCAGGCCGACTTCGTGTTTTCCCCGGTGCAATCCGACGTCGCTTTGCATCCCGCATTCGCGTTCTTCGGCGGGCTGCCCGGCCACGACGCTCTGGCTCCGCGCGAACTCCAATCCTGGTTGTTGACCGGAGGCGGTCAGGAACTCTGGGACGACCTTGGCGCACGTCACGGCTTCAAGCCTCTGCTCGCAGGGCATACCGGCAGTGACGTTGTTCTGTGGTCACGGGTCCGTCTCGAGAAGCCTGAAGATCTCGCGGGTCTGCGCGTCGTTGCGCGAGGGCTTGATGCCGAGTTGGTCCGCGCCCTCGGCGCAGTTCCGATCACGGGCGATGATGCGCAATTGGAAGGCTCGCTCATTGCTGCCGGCACCGATGCGATCATCTGGGGAAGTCTCGTTCACGCCAGCGCAGCAGGCGTTCCATCGCAGTTTCCGTTCGCGCTTACGGGTGCGCTGGGTTCGGCCGGAAGCGCGCTGGCGCTGCGGATCGACCGTGCGGCATGGGAAGAACTCACGCCCGCGCAGCAGTCGGCTATCGCCGCTGCCGCGGCATCCGAATTCCAAGCGAGCCTCGCGGATGCTGAAGCGACGCGGAATGCCGTCGAGAGCGCACTGACGCTACGGTTCGACATCACGATCGTGCGTCCGGCACGCGAGTTTGCGGAAGCCGTGTCGCGCATCGCAACGGCCGTCATCGCACACGCGGCCGCGCACGATTCCCTGGCTTTGCAGATTAATCAGAGCTACGCGGCCTATCGTCGGGCTGTTGCGCCGACGCCGTTCACTATCGCGTAGACTGCGCGAGATTGCCGCGATTTCTTTGATTGCAGCCCGCTCGTCTCCTTAATTCTTGCGGTTAACTGTCGCTGTTTGGCGGTTTTGCCTTTTTTGAACCCCGCTCCCATGGTTCAGCCCTCGGAAAGAAGAGAAGATTGAGGGATGAGCATATGAGCATCAAGATGATGATGACAGCCGGCGCGCTGATGGCAGCCGCGGGCGCGGTTCGCGCGGAGGAGTTTCAGCTACCGCCGGAGGTCACGCCGGCGCTGCGCGCGGCATGTGAAACCGACGTTCGCCGCCTTTGTGTCGGCGAGAATCCTACAGTCCCGAAAGTGAAGAGCTGCGTTAAGGCGAATTTCATGCGTCTCGGCCGCCGTTGCCAGATGCAGATCACTCTGGCCGGACTGCGGCCCTGATCGAGGCGGCTCTCTACGCCGGCATCAAAAATTGAAAACGCCGCCCGGAGCCGGGCGGCGTTTCGCTTTTCAGGATGGGCTTCGTGCAGATCCCGATCAGGCCGCGGCAGCCTTCACAGGCTTCATCGCGTCTGCGAGGTAGGACATCGCCGCATCCACTCCGCCTTTCTTGTGCGGAATACCTGCGATGGCGAGGCTCATCTCGATGCCGGTCAATGCACCCATCACGGTCAGCTCGTTCGTGTCGCCGAGGTGCCCGATCCGGAAAGCCTTGCCGGCGAGCTTGTTGAGGCCCGTTCCGAGCGACATGTTGAAGGTGTCTAGCACGACTTTGCGGAACTGATCGGCGTTGTAGCCGTCGGGCATGAGAACGGTCGTCACCGCGGGCGAGTAGTACTTCGCATCACGGCAGTTGAGCTCGAGACCCCACGCCTTGACGGCGCGGCGCGACGCTTCCGCAAGGCGCTCATGGCGATCGAGGACATTCTGCAAACCTTCCTCATTGATGAGGTCGATCGCTTCCTGCAGACCGTAGAGCAGACCGGTCGCGGGCGTATAGGGGAACCAGCCGCCGTCGTTCATGGCGATCATGTCTTCCCAGTTGAAATACGACCGGGTGAGCTTGGCGGTCTTCATCGCAGCCAGCGCCTTGTCGCTGACGGCCGTGAACGAAAGGCCCGGCGGCAGCATCATACCCTTCTGCGATCCGGCGACCGTCACGTCGATGCCCCACTCGTCGTGGCGCAGGTCGGCGGCAGCCAGCCCGGAAATCGTGTCGACCATGAACAGCGCCGGATGTCCGGCGGCATCGATGGCCTTGCGGACTTCGTCGAGTCGCGTGCAGCAGCCCGTCGACGTCTCGTTGTGCACCACGCAAACGGCCTTGATCGCGCGATCCTTGTCGGCGCGCAGCTTGGCTTCGATCTGGTTGGCATCAGCGGCGATCCGCCAGTCGGTGGCGATCACGTCGGCGTCGAGGCCGAGCCGATCGGCCATCTGCTTCCAGAGCACGGCGAACTGGCCCGTCTCGACCATCAGCACTTTGTCGCCGGGCGACAGCGTATTGGTGAGGGCGGCTTCCCAGGCGCCGGTCCCCGATGCCGGGAAGATGATCACGGGATTCTTCGTCTTGAAGAGGCTCTTTACGCCGGACAGCACCGACTTGCCGAGCCGCTGGAAATCGGGGCCGCGGTGATCGAGGATCTGGCGCGACATCGCCTGGAGAACGCGCTCGGGCACCGGCGTCGGTCCGGGAATCTGAAGGAAGTGGCGGCCGGGGCGGCGAGGTTCTTTCGACATGGCGCGTCCTTGAAA
>JBLMYE010000235.1:0-7850 GCA_050258115.1 Deltaproteobacteria bacterium
ACCGCTTCCACCTGATCGGGATTTTCCCAGCCGGGTTCATACCTCGCGATCCAGGACACCAGCTTGAAGACGTCCTGGACGCGGACGCATCCGGCGCTGAAGGCGCGGGCGCGCTGGTCAAAGAGCGTCTTCAACGGAGTGTCGTGCATGTAGACGCCATGCTCGTTCTGCATGTCGATCCGCACGAGGCCCAGAGCGTTCTGTGGACCCGGTTCCTGGCGCAGCTTCACCTTCGAGGCGTCCGCCGTCGACCAATCAATGGAGGTGGCGTCGATCTCCGGGCCGTTGAAGTCGTTCATGACGACCCGGATCTTTTCTTTTTCCAGGTAGTCGGGCTCTTTCACGAGACGGGGGAAAACGTCGAGCTGCGCGACGCTGTCGGGAACGCGCCAGTGCGGAAAGAAATTCAGTGCCTTGATAGTGGCGCGCAGTTCCGGGGTCTCGCGTTGCGGGCGGCCGACCACCACGCGGTGCCGCTGAGCAACCTCGTAGCGGTCAACGGCTTCCAACTGGAACGCCGGCGCGTTGACGAGCACATAGCGCTCCTCGATCGGCTGCTGGAGCAGAGCCATGATGCGCTGGCGGTTGAGTTCGAGTTGTTTCAGGCGCTCATCGGCGGTGACATTCAAGGCGGCAAGCGTGGGCTGATCGACGCGCCCGCTGACCCGGAGGCCGTGGCGCTCCTGGAAGCGGCGCACGGCCTCTTCCGTCGTGCTGTCGAAATTGTAGTCCTCGAAGCCCGAGGCGGACGCCTTCAGTTCACCCGTCGCGCGCAGCCGCCGGCGCAGGACAGGCACACGATCGTCGTCGTCTCCCGGCCGCATCATGCGACTGCCCGGGATGGTGGGCCACCCACCCTTGTTGACGATCGCCTGGTATTGAACGATCGCCTTGTCGAGGAACGTCACCATCTCCTCGCTGCGGAACGGCACCGTGCCCGGGCGCAGGTCGTTGACCACGTCGGGTTTGATGGGGGTTCGCTCCGTGGTCCGCTTGCCGGAGAAGTCCGGCGTGCCGAAGCCCTGGATTCCGTCCCACCATGTCTCTGCAGCCGCGGACACGTCGGGAAGGCCGGCCGACACCGCCGCAGCCATGAGAGCCACGGAGCCGCCAATGCGGATGCGGGAGATAAGCGCGCGACGAAGGATCAGCAGGGACCTTCGCAGCGCGGACGTCACGTCGTGCATTCCAACTGGTCTTTCCCTCGCGATGAGCCGGGCCCAACGGCGCCCCTGCCCGCCAACTGACCGTTCGTCTTTGCGACGCAGCAATCATTCATGGATGTGGCCAAAGGAAGGACAAAGCGCAAGCCGCGCGCCGTCACACCACCCGGCGTAAAATCGCTAAGTCCCCAACAAACCAGATATTCTGCGGCGATCCGTCCGCCTCTTCGGCGTCAAAAATGATCCCACCCGGAAGGTTGCAGAGGCTTCTCTCCCGTAGCCGACGCCAGTGTCAGTCCGCGCTCCGCTCGCATGGTGCCGATCCGGGTCACCCGCAGACCGGCTTCGCGGGCGTGGTCGACGATCGCGGTTTCGGCATCTGGCCGGGCCGTGAACAATAGCTCGTAGTCATCACCGCCACCGAGAACCGCCTGGATCAGCGCGGGGTCGGTCGTCAGCACGCTTTGCACCGCAGGAGAGAGCGGCAGGCGTTCGCGATCGACGATCGCCCCGGCGGAGGCTGCCGCGGCGAGACGGCCCAGATCTTTCGCGAGGCCATCCGAAAGATCGAGCGAAGCGGACGCGAAGCGCCGCAGCAGTTGCGCTGCCTCCAGGCGCGGGCGCGGACGCAGGTATCTCGACACGAGGTGCGCTCGCTCATCCGCCGCGATCGCCCATGCGCGCGCGTCCTCGTCGCCGCGGCGCAGCTTCAGGCCACACGCCGCGTCGCCCAAGGTCCCCGTCACGAAGATCGCATCGCCGGCACGTGCGCCGTCGCGTGTGAGACGGACGCCCATCTCCACCTCGCCGATGGCCGTTACGGTGATCGACAAGGGACCGGGTCGGCGATCCGTATCGCCGCCGCTGAGCACGATACCGAAGGCGGCCTGCGCTTCGGCCAGCCCGTTGGCAAACCGCTGCATGAATTCGTGAGACGGCGCTTCGGGAAAGGACAACGCCATCTGGTAGACCCGCGGGGCGGCCGCCTTCGATGCAAGGTCGGAGACGTTGACCGTCAGCGCCTTCCAGGCGATGTCTTCCGGTGCGTCGTCAGCGAAGAAATGGACGCCAGCAGCCACGGCGTCCGTCGTGATCACGAGTTCGCGGCCGGGTACAGGCGTGTAGATGGCGCAATCGTCAGCGAGGTGAAAGGCGCCTTCGAACGACCGCGTGAGCGGTGCCAGATACATTCGGATCAGCTCGTCTTCGCTCGTGATCTTGGCGGACACGCTTCTACTCCGTTCCGCGAGGCAACGTGGCGCCGGCCGCTCCGTTCCCGCTAGTCGCCGGCGGGGCGCTTGCGGTCGAATTCCCCGATGCGGAGCTTTCGACCGAGCTTATCGAGAACACCGTTGACGACGCGCGGCTCCTCCTCGTCGAAGAAAGCGTGGGCGACGTTGATGTATTCGTTGATCACGACGCGCCCGGGAACGTCGCGGCGCTCGAGAAGCTCGAATGTACCGGCACGCAGGATCGCGCGCAGAATGGCATCTACGCGGACGAGGCGCCATCCAGCCGCCAATTGCTCGTGTACAAGCGGGTCGATATCGCGCTGGCGGCGCACGACGCCGCGCACGATTTCGGAGAAGAAAGTGGAGTCGGTCTCCTCCAGATCGGCGGTGGCATCGTCATCATCGCCCGGAGACGCCGGCTCGGCCGGCGTGAACCGGAGACGCTCGAATTCGTCCACGACCTCGGCCACGTCGGCGCCTGCCAGCTCCATCTGATAGAGCGCCTGCACGGCGGCCATGCGAGCCTTGGATCGTGGCGTGGCACCCTTGCTCGACGAGTTTTTAGGTATTGCGGTCATGGGGCGGTTCCGGCGAGCCGCTGCTTCAGCGCGATGAGCCCGAGGCAGGCGCGCGCCGCATCGCCGCCTTTGCCGGACGGCGCGCCTCCGGCCGCCCGTGTCAGCGCCTGTTCGCGCGTATCGACGGTCAGGATGGCGTTGCCGAGCGGGATGGAATGACGAATGGCGGTCTCCATGAGCCAATGATTGGCATTGTTACAGACGATGTCGTAATGCGAAGTCTCGCCGCGGATGACGCAACCCAGCGCGATCACGCCGGCATAAGGGGCATCGGGCGCTCCGACCTGTCCAGCAGCCACGGCGGCGGCCAGGGCCTGCGGAATCTCCAGGGCGCCATAGACAGACACGCACTTGGCATCGCAACCATTCTCGGCGAGTACGGCAAGCGCACCTGCGAGCAGATAGCCGTTGATCTCCGCGTAGTAGGGCGACTCGATGATGAGCACGCGGACGCCACGCGCCAGGGGCGGGGCGTTCGAAGCCAGGTGTTCGTCTTCAGAGCGATCAGCCATGCGTTCTATCCGATCGCCCGCGTATCGACGATGCGCAGCCCGAAGGCGTCCAGCCCGATATAGATCTGCTCGGGAGAATTCGTGAGGAGCACCATGTCGCGCACACCCAGGTCGCGCAGGATTTGCGATCCGATGCCGGTTTCGACTTGACGGCGGTTGGCGGGCGCGTTGCCGCTGCCGGATTTGCGGCGGCCGATCCAGTCGGACACGCTTTTTGCGCCAAGGTCGCGGATCAGAACCACGACCCCCCGTCCTTCGCGTTCGATGGCACGCAGGGATTTCGCAATGGTGCTTTCGCCGTCCTTCGTTTCACCCAGACCTAAGAGATCGGCCGGCACGTTGACGGCGTGGACGCGGACCAGGACGGGATCGGGACCGCCGAGATTGCCTTTCACGATGGCGAGGTGCTCGGTGTGGTCCACCGTGGTCGCATACACCTTGAGATCGAAGGGCCCGCCGTAGGCGCTCTCGAAGCGCGTTTCTGCGACCCGTTCCACAAGCCGGTCGTTCTTCAAGCGGTAGGCGATGAGATCTTCGATGGTGCCGATCTTGAGCTTGTGGCGCGCGGCGAATTCCACGAGGTCGGGCATGCGCGCCATCGTGCCGTCGTCATTCATGATCTCGCAGATGACCGCGCTCGGCGCCAGCCCGGCCAGCTTGGCCAGATCAACGGATGCCTCCGTGTGTCCGGCGCGGATCAGAACGCCACCATCGCGCGCGATCAGTGGGAAGACGTGGCCAGGCGATACGATGTCGTCGGCGCCCTTCGTCGGATCAATCGCGGTCGAGATCGTTCGGGCCCGATCATGGGCAGAGATGCCGGTGGAGATGCCCTCGCGGGCCTCGATCGACTGGGTGAACGCGGTGCGATTGCGGGATGCGTTGTTGCGCACCATCATCTCCAGGCCCAGAGCCTCGGCGCGGGCCGGCGTGAGGGCAAGGCAGATGAGACCGCGCCCGTGCTTGGCCATGAAATTCACGGCATCCGGCGTCGCCATCTGAGCCGCAATGACTAGATCGCCCTCGTTCTCCCGATCTTCCGCATCGACGAGCACGACCATGCGTCCGTTCTGCAGTTCCTCGACGATCTCATGCGTCGGGGAAACCGCGGACGCGGGCTTGGCCGGGACAGGCGACAGGCCGCTCGACTTCGTTGCGGTCACGGACGGAACTCCAAGAGCCGCGCCATATAGCGCGCGAACATATCGACCTCCAGATTGACGAGGTCGCCCGGCTTTTTGCGCCCCCATGTCGTCTGGGTCAAGGTGTGGGGGATGAGATTGATTCCGAAGCGGTTTCCATCCACTTCGTTGACCGTCAGAGACGTGCCGTCCAGGGCGACCGACCCCTTTGGCGCGATGAAACGGGCCAGTTCAGGCCCCACGTCGAGAAGGAAGCGTTCGCTGTCCCCGTCGGCGACGCGCGACAGAATGCGGGCGAGGCCGTCGACATGCCCGGAGACGATGTGGCCGCCCAGTTCATCGCCGGCCTTCAGCGCGCGCTCGAGGTTGATCGCGCGGCCGGCCTGCCATTCGCCGAGGGTAGTTTTGGAAAGCGTCTCGTTGGACACATCCAGGGTGAAGGCGCTGCCGTCTGCATCCGCGACGACCGAAATCACAGTGAGGCAAACCCCGTCGCAGGCAATCGAGGCGCCCAGATCGATGCCGGCCGGATCATACGGCGAGCGGATCACGAACCGGCCGCCATCGCGCCCGATCACTTCGCCGATGCCTGTGATGATGCCCGTGAACATGATCGCCCCTTCGATGCGGCCGTGTCGGACCCGGCCGGGTTCGCTCATGTGGCCGAGGTGGCGGCCGGGCGCAATAGCCACATGGTATCGGGGCCTACCGGCCGGCGATCCACTGTCTGCAACGTTAACGGACCGAGATGGCGCCGCAGAGCCGACGCCGCCTCGATCTCGCTGGCCGAACCGGCCATGAAAAGCGCCACTTCATCCACGGCTCTGGCCTCAGCAAAGGTCTTCCAGACCGACGGGCCGCCTTCCACCAGAATCCGCGTGATGCCGCACGCCGCCAGACGTTCCAGTGCCGGCGCGATCCCGTGCCCGGGACACTCGACGACCTCGGCGCCGGCCGATGCGAGATCATGATCCTGGACCAGCGCCGCCCCGCTGCGGATCACGAGGACGCAAACACGGTCAGCCGTGGCAAAGAGCTTCGCCTTTGGATCGAGCGGCTCCCGGCCCGCGAGAACGACGCGGATGGGGGAGCGCGCGGCGAGTCCCGGCAACCGGCAAGTCAATTCCGGATCGTCTGCACGCAGCGTTCCGGCTCCGATCAGAATGGCATCGGACTCGGCGCGGAGCTTATGTCCGGCGGCGCGGGCCTGCGGTCCGGTCACCCAGCGCGGGGCCGTACCGTCGCCTGGTGCGATATGGCCCTGCGCATCCGTCGCAAGCTTTAGGGTCACGAATGGACGGCGCGCGGTCACGCGCAGAATGTGGCCAAGGGTCATCCAGCGCGCCTCGTCTTCACAGACGCGCTCGGTGACAGCGATACCGGATCCTTTCAGTCTGGCCACGCCCTGGCCGGCCGTGCGCGGATCCGGGTCGGCGACCCCGACGACGACCCGTCGAAGTCCGGCCGTGATGATCGCATCGGCGCACGGCGGCGTCTTGCCGAAATGCGCACAGGGTTCGAGCGTGACGTAAAGCGTCTTGCAGCGCGCGCGGTCGCCGGCGCGCCGGATGGCTTCGGTTTCCGCATGCGGGCGACCGCCCGGCTGCGTCCAGCCGCGCGCCACGACCTCGCCGGTTTGTTCATCGGCGATGACGGCTCCGACGGCCGGGTTGGGAGCGGCGTTGCCGAGCCCGCGCGCAGCCATGCGCAAGGCGATGCGCATCATGTCGATGTCGAAGGGAGATGGCGGCTGGCTCATTGGTTCGTCTGGACCGGAGTGGGCGCACTGCCCTCATCAGCCCACCGCATCCCCCGCCCGTCAAGTGACGCGAAGGATCGAAGAGACGACTAAGCCATCCGGCGCGTGCGGATCAGCCGCCAAGACGCTTGTGGTGAAGCGGAACGACGGTATCGTCGCCGGCGATTTCGCCCAGCACTTCCTGGAAGTCGGCCGCCTCGCGAAAATCGCGATAAACGGATGCGAAACGCACGTAGGCGACCGGATCGAGGCCGCGGAGCGCCTCCATAACGCGCTCGCCGATGACTGAGGACGGAATCTCCGTTTCGCCGGTGCTTTCCAGCTGCCGCACGATGCCCGACACCATGCGCTCGATGCGATCGTCGTCGATCGGCCGTTTGCGGGTAGCAATGGTGACGGATTTCATGAGCTTGTCGCGGTCGAACGTGACTTTCCGGCCGGACCGCTTCACAACGATCAGTTCGCGCAACTGAACGCGCTCGAACGTGGTGAACCGTCCACCGCAGTCGGGACACTCGCGGCGGCGGCGGATCGAAGCATTCTCGTCAGTCGGACGGCTGTCCTTGACGCTGGTATTTTCACAGGCGCAATACGGGCAGCGCATGGTGAACCTTCGGGTGACGCGGTTTCCGATCCTTTCTAGACCGGGAGTCCGATTCGGACCGGCGTCGGCGCCGCGATACCCCCGCAATACACAAGCCTTGCCAAAGAAAAAGCGCCGGACGGCAAGCCGCCCGGCGCTTTTCTCAAGCAATCCTGTCCGATCAGCCGTAGATCGGGAAACGGCGGCACAGCGCCGTCGCCTCGTTCTTGATCTTCTCTTCGACGGCGCCGTTACCGGCTTCGCCGTTCTTGGCGAGGCCTTCGAGCACCTCGGCAATCATGCGGCCGATATCGCGGAACTCGGCAACGCCGAACCCGCGCGTCGTGCCGGCCGGCGAACCCAGGCGAATGCCCGAGGTGACCATCGGCTTGGCAGGGTCGAACGGCACGCCGTTCTTGTTGCAGGTGATGTGCGCGCGGCCGAGGGCCTTCTCGGAAATGTTGCCGGTCAGCCCCTTGGGACGCAGGTCGACGAGGATCAGGTGGCTGTCGGTGCCGCCCGAGACCAGCGCGAACCCGGCGTTGACGAGCACTTCGCCCATCGCCTTGGCGTTGTCGATCACGTTCTGGATGTAGGTCTTGAACTCAGGCTGGAGACACTCACCGAAAGCCACGGCCTTGCCGGCGATGACATGCATGAGCGGGCCACCCTGAATGCCCGGGAAGATCGACGAGTTGAACTTCTTGGCGAGGTCTTCCTCGTTGGTCAGGATGATGCCGCCGCGCGGTCCGCGCAACGTCTTGTGCGTCGTGGAGGTCACCACGTGCGCGTGCGGGAACGGGCTCGGATAGAGGCCGGCGCCGACGAGGCCTGCGAAATGCGCCATGTCCACGAGCAGGTAGGCGCCGACTTCATCGGCG
>JBLMYE010000236.1:0-2902 GCA_050258115.1 Deltaproteobacteria bacterium
CGGCGCGCTGGCGTTTCAGCCCGTCGACTTCGCGAGAGAGGTCGACGCACTTGCGGGTGTTGCGCAGGCTCTTGGAGAACAGAAAATACTCATAGCAGGACTTTTCCAGCGTTTCTGACGACTGGCGGTACTGCTGGTCGATCTGACGAAGCTGTCCCTCGACCATCGGCAGCACGTCGCGGGATTGGCCGCCGTTCTGCGTTTCCTGTACCAACCGTTGTTCGAGCTGGAGGCAGACGGGCGAGCGGGCGCCTGCGGCGGTCAGGGGAGGCGCACCCGGCACGGGACGAGCTGCTGGCTCCGGGGGTGGGCGCCACACGGGAGGCGGCTGTTCGGCAGGCTTGCGCTCCGCAGGCTGGTCCCACGGCCAGGAAAACTGAGCCGGCGAGGGCGATGCCGTCAGGCCGGCGGCCCCGAGGGCGAGCGCCAGAGCACACGCAAGTTGTGTTGCGCGGCGAAGGGCTTGGCCGTTCGTGTGCTGTCTGCTCGTCATCTCGCCGACGGCTCATCGGATTTCAAGTGCCGGCCGTCCTTGCCAAGTCATTGATCGGTCGTGCTTATGGCATAGGCGCGCAATGGGGAGCAATTGCGGCATGGATTATTCCCGTGCATTGCGCGCCACTTGGCTGCGCCGGCCCGCGTGCGGGTGTTGACGGGGGCGGGGCGGGCTCGCATAAGCAGCGCGGGTCACCGATCCTTGTCATTTGGGTCCTAACCGCCTGTCGAGGCTTGTGCATTCCGGGCTGGGCGACTGGCGGGCCCTGATCGTCCGGATGTCGAAGATGCGTCCGACACGCCTCGGCCGACCCGGCCCTGACGCGGTGGATGGGACCCGTGCGATTGCAGAAGGCGAAATCATGCCGTTGAGGCTCTACAACACCCTGACCCGCCAGAAAGAGCTTTTCGAACCGCTCGATCCTCAGAACGTGCGCATGTACGTCTGCGGTCCGACGGTCTACGACTTCGCCCACATCGGGAACGCGCGCCCGGTGATCGTGTTCGACGTTCTCTTCCGTCTGCTCAGGGAGCTCTACGGCAAGGATCACGTGACCTACGTTCGCAACATCACGGACGTGGACGACAAGATCAACGCGCGGGCCGCCGAGCGGTATGCGGACCTGGCTCCGGAAGCGGGCATCCGCAGGCTGACCGAGGAGACGGCACGGCAATTCCACGCCGACATCGCAGCACTCGGCGTGCTGCCGCCGACGGTGGAGCCGCGCGCCACGGAACACATCGTCGAAATGGTGGAGCTGTGCAACCGCCTGGTCGCCAGTGGCCATGCCTACGTGGCGGCGGACCATGTGCTGTTCGATGTTTCCTCGATGCCCGATTATGGAAGGCTCTCGAACCGGTCTCTGGAAGAGATGGAGGCCGGGGCGCGGGTCGAGGTGGCGCCCTACAAGAAGGGCCCGATGGATTTCGTGCTGTGGAAACCGTCCAAACCGGGTGAGCCCGCGTGGCCATCGCCGGCGGGGATCGCCGTTCCTGGCCGCCCTGGCTGGCACATCGAATGCTCCGCCATGAGCTGGAAGCACCTCGGCGAAACGTTCGACATTCACGGCGGCGGCATCGATCTGGCCTTTCCGCATCATGAGAATGAGATCGCGCAATCGCGGTGCGCGCACGGCACCGACGTGATGGCGCGGGTTTGGATGCACAACGGCTTCCTGCAGGTGGAAGGCGAGAAGATGTCGAAGTCGCTCGGCAACTTCATTACGATCCGGCAGCTTTTGGACGAAGGCTGGCCTGGGGAAGTGCTGCGGTTCAACATGCTGCGCACGCATTACCGGCAACCGATCGACTGGACGCGCAAGAGCCTGGAGGAATCCGAAAAGATCCTGTCCGGCTTTTTCGGACACGGTACCTCGCCACGCGATGCGGCGGTTTCGCCGGAGGTTCTCGATGCCCTTTCGGATGATCTCAATACTCCGAAGGCGATAGCAGAGCTGCACCGCCTGCACGGGGCGGGCGACACCGCTGAGCTCAACGTGACCCTGGCGTTTCTGGGCTTCACAGGCGAAACGCTCAAAGCCCGCGCCGCGGCGCAGGCGAATGAGGCAGCCGGCATGGCATCCAAGGTGGAGCCGCTGATCGCCGCGCGGCTCGAGGCGCGCAGGCGCAAGGACTTCAAGGAAAGCGATCGGATCCGGGACGAACTGGCGGCCATGGGCGTCACACTGAAGGACACCAAGAACAAGGACACGGGTGAGATCGAGACCACCTGGGTGCTGTCGCGGTGAGGGTTGACCCAGTCCCGGCGCGGCGGCCTGGGCATGACGGCGTTTGGGCGTGTGATCGCATGGAGATCGGAAGATGACGACGGAATCGAAGGCGGTGCGGTGGGGCTTGAGACTGGTCGGGATCGGCATGATCCTGACGGCCCTGGCGCTGGCGGCATGGTCGTTCGGCCTTCTCGATCTTGCGTTGACGGAGAGTAAATGATGAGGAACGCGTCCAACGCCGTGGCGCGCTCGATCGGCAGGCTGATCGCGCTGGTTGTCCTCGCCGTCGTGGTGCTCGTGATCGGTCTGGCGAGCGGCGTCATTCCGTGGAGCTTTGCGCCATGACGGCCGGCGGCTATCCGCTGCGTCCGTTTCTGCCGGCCGATACCTTCGCCTTGAGGGAGCTTTTCGCCGCAAGCGTGGAGGAGTTGACGCAGGAGGACTATGACGAGGACCAGCGGGCCGCCTGGGTGGCCTGCGCGGAAGACGCGGACGCTTTCAGGGAACGGCTGGAGCGGGCAACGACGCTGGTGGTCGAGCTGGAGGGGGAGCCGGCAGGGTTTGCTTCACTGAAAGATAATACCATCCTCGACATGCTCTACGTTCACCCCTATCACGCGGGCGAAGGGATCGGCACGGCGCTTTGCGATGCACTGGAAACCATCGCCAGGGCACGC
>JBLMYE010000237.1:0-5171 GCA_050258115.1 Deltaproteobacteria bacterium
GCCATGCGGGAATTTGTGCACCGCGCAACCGTCTGAAATAGCGGAATAAAAACTTAGTTCAGCCCGCGCGCGTTGTCATATGAACGAAATGAGACAGCGCTAGTCTTTGCCCGGTTGATCGGAGATGCCGATTGGCGGGGCATTTCCAGGCTGGATTGCCGCAGGTGGACCGTCCAGCACGTCACGCATCGCCGCGAAGAAGGGAGCGCATCATGTTGAAGCGGGAGTGGGCAGGTATCTTTTCGTGCGCCCTGGCGGCACTTTGCGCGAGCGCCGCTCAAGCCGACGAACTTCACGCCATCCGGACGACGGACAAGGCGACAGTATATATCGACCGGGAAACCCTTACGCAGACCGCTGGTAAATCGGCCGTCTGGACGATCTGGGATCACAAGGCCGATCAGACGAACCTGCTTGGGGAACCGTACCGGTCGGCTGCCCTTCATAATGAGTACGACTGCAAGGCCCGCACCGTTCGTCTTATCGAGGTCGCCGAATATGTCGCGCCTCTCGCAAAGGGCGACCTTCTGCGCAGCTATCCGGCGGACGATAGTCAGCCACGGCCGATCTCTCCCGGCTCCGTATCGTCGGCTATCTTCGACGAAGTCTGCGCGCCGCCTCTTCCTGGAACAAAGAAGATCGAGAACACGACGTTTTAGTTTTTGATCCAGCAGGGGGGAGTAATTCGATGTCGAGAGCTTATGACGATAGCCGCTATCTCGCCCGCACGCTGGTGGCGACCCTGCTCGATCTGGAGCCGCACGACCAGGACTCCGTGCTTGCGTATTTCAGAGATGAGTTGAGGCGTCTCGGCGTCTGTGATGGATCGGCGCAGACGCCGCAGCAGGGCTCACCGGGAACGAATGGCCAGAGTCCTCAGGACTCTGTCGCGGGCGCAGCCCCTCCGACTCTCCAGGACTTCAACGTTTTCATCATAGGCACCGATCCACATCATGCCCGCTTCTCGACAGCGATTGGCGCTGCAGGTCCTCGAAGCGGCGACCATGCTGCAATGATGACGTCACAACCTGCTGAACATTCCGACCGCGAGCAGATGTAAGGTCCACTTTCCTCCGGGTAGGCCTCCCGTCGCAGCACTTTGATAAGACCTCCACCGCGGGCGGCTAGATCTTCTAGCCGCCTGCGTGCGTGTTGGCGGCTCTCGTTGGCATCGAACGCGGCCGGCGTGATCGCAACGGCAGCGATCAGGTGGCGGTCACGAACTATGACATCCGCCAACGTGCTTAGTAGCGCTTCGTCTGTGTGCGCCTGCCCTGCGAATCGCGACAGCAGCGCATGAGCACATGCCCCGAGCCGGGGCGTCGCACCGCGCCGGAAGTCCCCACATCCCAAGTCCGCCCGAGCTGCAGGCCACCGCTAATACGAGAAGAGCGGGCCGCAATCGCAGGACGTATCTCTGAATGCTCGTTCCGCAGCCTCCCCTCCCGCAACTGCCCAGCCCCGTGGCTGATCATGGCTGGACCCGTGGACGAATGACCGCCTTCTTCGCTTCGACAAAAGAATAAGGCCACCCTCGAGAGGGTGGCCCTACCGGTAGAAGGTCGAGTGAGATGATTAGAACCGGATGATGCCGCCGCCCATGACGACATCGAGATCGTCCAGGTCAAAGGTTGCGGTGGGGTTAAGGCCCGGCTGGGTATCTTCCACCGTCGCGTCGCCCCAGTAATGACGGTAAACGAGGTAAATATCCATAGCGGCTTTGTCGATACCCTGAACGATGCCCGTGCCGAACATTTCCAAGTTGGACGAGACGACCGAGTCATAAGTCGTGCCGCCTGCCGTGAAACTCCGGTCAACGGTGCCGCCATCGTTGTCATAGTACTGGGCAAAGATAGTGGTCTTGCCAAGGTCCCAGTACTTGCGCTCGATACCGGCTTCAATCGCCCAGAACGAATACTCATTGTCTACGTTATCGACGCCGCTTTCGAACTGGACGACGTTGTCCTCCATGTAGCCCGCGGCAGCATTAAAGTAGAGACCGGTTGGCTCGTGCATAATGCTCATCGAGCCGCCAACCTGTTGGCAGTCCGTGTCAGGGTTATTGGAAGCGACCGATCCTGGGCACTGAATGCCGGCAAAGGTCGTGTTGGAAGGCAGATAGGTGCTTTCGCCATACGCGACGGCAGCTGCCAGCTTGAAGCCCTGGAAATCTGTCTTGTAGCGAAGCCCTACTTCCCAGACGTCATCCTCGCCCCAGTTTACGGTTGCGATGAAGCCCATAAACTCGGGCGTGTCGTAGCGAACCATATTGTAGCGGCGGCCTTCGCCGGGCTGGTCGCCGCCATCACGGATAAACCGGCGCCACTGCACCCCGGTCTGCACCCCGTCGACGAGCGAAATCAGACCCAGGCCCGTATCTTCCACGTCGGAGTATTTCGCGATTGCGGCGGTGGCGGCTAAGTTGACTTCCGTTACGTTTTCGCCTGCACCGCCGGTAAGGCCGACCCAGACTCGTCCAAACTTCTTGCTGTCGAGGTACCAGACGCTGTGGCGGAGATCTAAGCCAACTTCAGGATCGCCGTCAGGGTTGTCTTGAGTGAAGCGCTTGGAGTTTGCACCACGTGAGCCGATCTCGAGCAGGTAGCCTGCAGAAAAGTCATCACTGATCTTGGCCGATCCGCGGAAGCGGAAACGCGTGCGGGAGTCGTCGTTGGTGTAGACGCCGGCGTTCGATTCGACGCCATCGTCCCACCACAGTATCGCTTCGTTCACCTGTCCTGAAACCTCGAGCTTCACCTTGCGGTTGCCTTTGCGCGCGGTGGTGGCTTCGAGTTCGGCGATGCGTTCTTCAAGGTCGGCGCAGCAATCACCGCCCAGATCGGCCGAGGCTGCCGGCGAAGCGCCGAACGCCAAAGCCGCGAGTATCGCGAAAACCGCAGTACTCGATTTGAAACCCGTATTCATACACGTCCCCCTGCAGTTGCCCCGCGCGATGGCGAGGCCATAAAAACTGTTGCGCTCGGCGCAGCCCTAACGCGACCGATCACAATGAGACGCTAGCTTCATTTTTTGAAAAGCAAACCGCTGAAAACATTCCTACAGATTTGCGACAACAAAGCGTTGCCAAAAGCGCCCAATTGCGTCCGTTTGTGACAGTTAAATGACGAATGCATTACAGTTCGACATCGAGCTCGTGCCGATCATATCGCGGCCTTGGAAGCTGATGTTCTGCATTTGCTATTCCCTCAGGCATCGGTTGCGCGATGCCCCGGGATTGGAGAAAGTATCCGAGCGAATCAAAGTGACTGCGCGAATCAAAAATGCCATCCGAGCGAGAATTGTTCAAAGCCAATCGGTACCGGCACGAGAGCAGCATCGGCGAATACGATTGTGAAAGTCCGCAATTCCATCCTCAATGCCATCCGAAAGGCGATGCCGTGCTTCAATCTACGGCCCGCCGTCGCACTGATTAGCCTGGCGGCGGCACCGGGGGCTGTGGGGGCGACGGAGCTTTTGCCGGTGCGAACGGTGGGAGCTGCCGTGGTCTACATCGACCCGGCCACCATCGAGCGTACTGAGGACAGATCGAAGGTCTGGTCGCTTTGGAACCATGCCACCGATCAGCTCAACGTCTATGAGGAACCTTATCGTTCCGCGCGCTTCCTGAACGACTACGACTGCCGGAACCGGACCGTCCGCCTCATCGAAATACGCGAATATAGCGAGCCACTCGGGAGAGGCCGGCCACTCCGCGTCTACGGCGGCGAAGGTTTGAACGAACGGGGCGTGCCGAGAGGCTCCGTTGGAGACGAAATCCTCCAGCGGGTCTGTTCGCCAGCCGCCGGCCTCGATGGCGAACCCACGCGATAGCGAAGAGACAGGCGAAGGGTCAGCGCCCCGTACGACTCAAACGGTCACGCGCTTTGCGTGAACGCGGGGGCTCGTCAGGATGGGAGCATAGACCCACAAGAACGACACGAACGCGGCGATCCAGGCGAGGGCCGCGACCACCAGAATCGGTCCTGAGTACTGGGGCAGCAGGAGCGGCCCCGCCACCCGCAGGTGCGCCGCCAGTGACACGAGGCGGTAGGACACAACGGTTGCGGGCGCGGCAACGATGCGCCGTCCCGTGTGACCGAGGGAAGCACGGCTCATCACGGCCAGTATCATCAGCCCGATTGCTCCCGTCCCCATCGCGTGATTTGCAAGAGACAATGGCACCCACGGCGTCAAGTTCGCGGCAGCGATCAAGGCGAGCGCGATGACGAGCCACGCATACCCGGCGTGCAGCACCCAGACGATCGGCTCCGCCCGCGTTTTCCAACCACGCCACAAAGCAAGGCGTACCGCGTTGAGAACCGAGGCAACAACGGCAATGACGCCCTCAATGAGGGGCGGCGCATCGAGCAGCCGGGCGCCCAGAATGGCGACGATGGAAAGAACGGCACCGAGATCGAGCGGAGCGATGCGACGCGGCAGCGGCGCACCGGGCCGGTTGATGTGAAGCCAATTGTGCGTGAACGAGGGAATGATCCGCCCCCCTATGACCGCGATCATCACGCCCACGACGAGAAGTCCATTGCGTAATATCGCAAGGGGATCGGCCGTTACGAGGTCATACGTGGCGAGGTGATAAACCGCGTTTGCGGCAAAGAGCAGAAGCAGGAGTGCCAGGAACACGAAGTTGCGCGCCGCCGGCTTCACCATCAACTGCCAAGCTGCGAAGAGGCCAAGAACGGGAATGAATGCAAGATCGGCCGCAGCGACCAACCACGGAGGAAGCACACCGGAGATCGCCATAGCTACGCGGCCTGCCCCCCAGAGCGCGAAGAGCCCTGCCAGCGGGCCGCCCGAAACCGGCAGCGCGCCGGTCCAATTCGGAACCGCGGTCAGAAGAAAGCCGCCGATAGCGGCACCGGCAAAGCCGAAGATCAACTCGTGGGCGTGCCACGCGTAAGGTGACCCGGCGATCGCAAGCCATTGTCCCGAACCGCCCGTCGCAAGGTCGGCCACGAACGCGAGCCACACAGTCATCAGCAGAGCTGAAAAGATGCCCGCGCCCAGGAAGAACGGGCGGAACCCGTAAGAAAACAGTGCCTCGAAGCTTGGTCCCTCCGAACCAGGGCCCTCAGCCCGGATGCTCCAGAGATCCTGTATGGTCATGATCAGGTCCGCCTCTGCCAATGTATCCGGCGGTAGTCTAGTGATCC
>JBLMYE010000238.1:0-4838 GCA_050258115.1 Deltaproteobacteria bacterium
CCGAAGCGGAAGCGGCCGGCGGCGCCAACGATCGCGTCCCAGTTGGTGGCGCTGACCTCCGCCCTGCCGCTGGTTCCCGGCAGCGGGATCGAGTCGACACTCCCGCGGATCGCGTAGTCCAGCGTCTGCGTGAGTTTCAGCATCCGCGTGCCGAACAGCACGTTCATCGTGTACTCCGGCTTCTGGACAACCGCATAGGTGCCAGCAAGCGTGAGAATGTTTGTCTTAGCGTCCAGGCTGAGGTCGGCGGTTGCCGAAATCGGCAGCCCAATGTTGCCGACGCGATTGAGGGTCTTGGTGTTCCCGACGTCCGCGTAGAACCAGTCGGCGAAGACGCCCCATTGACCCTTCTGAGCGTGGAAGGCGCCCATGAATCCCATCTTGAGATTCGATATCAGGTCGCTCGCGTCGACGCCGATCGAAGGACCGCCCGCGCCGCTCGAAAACTGCGTCGTCCCGTCGAGTCGCGGGAACCAGCCGTAGAGCGTGGCGCGATACTGCCATTCGCCCTGCCCGGACTGCGCCCGCGACGCCACGGGCGAGATGGCAAGGACACAGACGGCGATCGTCAGTGCACGACGAAACATCTTCGAAATCTGGGTCATGCTGTCACTCCTACCTGTTGTCGACATGTCCTCTGCCTTCTTCGCTGCAATAAGGTTGCGGCCAGCCTCCTCCGCATCGGACTTGAAGCTGGCTCCCCAGCCCCGTTTACTCACCTCGATCACGGCTCGACCAGGCCCTTGGCGGTCCGGATGAACCCTTTGTGAAGTGTGTCGACCTCGCGCACATATTTCCCCTGATCCGTCATTCTCTAGACGGACCGACGGCGTAGCAAAGGCAATTGATGTACAGATCTACCGGATCGGGGCCGCGATGGCCAAAACCGCGATCATGTTGCGGTTATCGCGTTCGATGGCTGCAGCGAAGGTGGCAAGACTGAACGGAGCGCACGGGCGCCGTGGAAACACTGCGCAAGGTCGAGCCCGGCATCCCCATGGAGACCCCAGCGTCGCTCCCGGCCCGCCAACGGACGCGAGAGATGGGATTCGCACTTCTATCCTGCGAGTACTTGCAGACTTGACGCCGTAGCTGCGGGCCAAGTGCGGGGGAGCAGGAACAACCCTCAGCGCCGCATCGCCGGAGCGGGCCGCGGCATCGGACGCGGCGCCGGCATCGGAGTCGGGCGCGGCATCGGTCGCGGCGGGGCCGGATAATGGGTCGGCGGAGGAGGACGGGGACGGGGCGGCGGACCAATGTAGCCAGGCCCGCCGTAGACGGGTCCACCGCCATACCAGGGCCTGCCCCAGCCGTAGTAGCTTGGGCCGTACCCATATCCAACGGATCCGCTGTAGTAAACGCCATCCACCGCGCAGGCGCTCAGGCCGGCAACACCGAACCAGGCACAGGCGCCCGCCATCCAGCCACGACGGCCGTCATCGGGCTTCATGTTGCACCCTCGCTCGGTACCAGCACACCAATCGGTGCGCCACCGGGATCGATGAAGACCGCCACGCGGCCGTCGAGCAGCTGCGGCTGCGGCGATACCGCGACGCGCCCGCCTGCGCCGAGCACGCGTGCCGCAGCGGCGGCGGCATCGGCGACTCGGACGAAGGGAATCCAGGCGGCGGGCAGCGTCGGAAACGGCGTCTGCCGCACCGACGCGCGGGCGTGTCCCTGTGCGACCAGTTGCGTATGCAGCTCGCCGGCGGGTCCGACGTGCGACTCGACCGTGTAGCCCGCGAGCTGCTGCAGGAAGGACACCGCTCGCGGCGCGTCGTGTGCCCAGAGTTCCAGCCACACCCACTCGTTCAGTTCCGCGAGGTAGTCATCCGCCTCTCCGCCCTCGGGGCGCATCACACCGAAGGCCGTCCCTTCCGGATCGGCTAGCACGGCTACGTCGCCCCGACCGACCAGCCGCTGCGGTGCCAGCAGCACGCGACCACCTCCGGAACTGGCGGCGCGCGCCGCCGCCGCGGGATCGGTCACCGACATGAACGGAAGCCAGTGGCTGCCACGCGCACGCGCCGTCGGGACGGTCACGGCGACCAGCCCCGCTACCAACTCGTCACCCGCATGCGCGAGGATGTAACGCCCGTCGAGCGCGTCGGTGCGGTCGAAGCGCCAGCCGAACACCGCACCGTAGAACCGCTGCGCGCCAGCTACGTCATCGACGAACAGATCGCCCCACACCCAGCGTCCGGGCGTCGAGCGGCCGGTCGGATAGGCGGTGATCGGTGGCCACGTGCCATCGGCCGCCTTCGCAGCGGATGCCGTGAGCATCGCCGCACCCCAGGCGGCGCCCGCCGCCGCCATCCAATCGCGGCGCGACTGCTGTTTCTCGTTGCTCACCGTTCCCCCGTCATCCTGATACGCGCGCGACGGCTCGCGCTCACGACACGCCTGTGCGCGGCAAAGTGCGCTCACAACGCGCTAGCGTTGCGGGCAGCTTATCAGCGCATGCGTTCGCCAGCGCGAAAAGCGGCAGGATGAACCGGACCTGGATCGGATGGAGCGCCTGCTCGAGCGCCACTCCTGGCGGGAGGGCCTGTGTAGCCCCGGAACGGATGTCGTCCAGGAACTCGAGCTGTTCGCGGTGCTTGAACCGCGCGTCGACGGATAGATTCGCCGCATCGATGTGGCCCAGCCGTTCCAGGGTCGTCTCGATGAACTCGCGGGGCTCCGTTTTCGGCCGGACCGACACCTCAGAGTGGATGAAGCGCTCCACGTACGATGACGACATGCCTGGGCTGATGCCACCGCACGGCCATCGGCAGAGCAGCGAGCAGGACTTCATGATCTCCTCTCTCGCGCTGGAGCGACTGTGCACCCTGGGGCGTTGCGGGGCCGTGCCTCAATCCCCTGCGCTTCTTCCTGAAGATGCGCCCGGTCATGCTGTTCGCCTTCAGCACGGCAAGCGGCAGCGCGACAATCCCGGTAAACCTGAAGACCGTGGAGGAAAAGCTCGGCGCGAGCAACTCCGTCGCGGCGTTCACCGAGCCGCTCGGCGCGACGATCAACATGGACGGCACCGCCATCATGCAGGGAGTGGCGACCGTGTTCATCTCGTACGTCTACGGCATCGACCTCGGCCTGTCTGATTACTTGGCCGTGGTCATGACGGCGACCCTGGCATCGATCGGCACCGCGGGCGTCCCCGGAATCGGGCTCATGAAGAACGCCTACTTGCGCCGAAGTTCCGGATAGGCGGCAAGCAGCTTTTCGACCACGCAATCCACGTAGGTCTCTGGAATGCGCCATACACGTGATCCGGGCGGCCGGTTCTCGAGGCAACGCTGGCCCGGGGGAATCGGGTAGCGAAGCGAAAGCGTCACGTCCGACGAAATCACCTCGTTCGCGTACCAGTACCCGTGCCCCGCCATGCCGCCCATCTCGTGGGCGCCGCGCACGGCAGTGACGTCCACCGCCTGGAAACCTGGATGATCGAGGCGACGGATCTCATCGACGCTGAGGTCGCTGATGTCGGGCTTGCCCAGGCGCGAGGCGCCCGCGAGCAGCGTCGAAAAGCCGAGCGCCTTGTCGATCTGCGAGAAGTACACGACCACCTGCCTTGAGAGGTCGAGTGCCGGGGTGACGTGCTGACTGGCGAAGGTCTTGAGGTCGATGTCCGAAGCCACGAAGATCACGTTGCCCAGGCGGTACTTGCGTTGCAGCGCCTCGTGGGTCAGCTGTGGATCGCGCGCGCGCAGTCGCGCAAGGGCGGAAGCCAGCAGAGGCGAGCCGCAGCTGTAGGCCATCACGTTGACGACCCGGGCTTCCGTGCGGCCTGCCAGCGCGATGAGCTGCTCGATGTCCGGGATGTAGCGCTCGGCACGCGGGCAATCGGTAAGGTAGTTCCAGAACATGGCGCCCGTGGGCCACTGGAAGGTGAGCGTCGCGCCTTGCCCGATGTAGTGCGAGAAGGAGCCCAACTGCACCGACACTTCGTCAAACGCCACCCGGTAGCCGTGGACATAGAGAATGAGCTCGCGGCCGCGCGTCTTGGCGATCTGCGCGTTCATGGCATCGACCAGACGCCGCTCTGCTTCACCGAACGTCCCGTCCTTCTTCGCGCGCCCAAACTCCTGCACCGATTCGACGGCTCCGATGCGCGGATGCTCGACCGAGCTCGTTAGATGGGATTCCATCAGGCCGTTCCATGTGATGCCCGCAACGCCGAGACGGACGTTCGCCACGCCGAGCGTCACGCCACCGCCGTCCGCATTGCCGTAGTGCCCCTCCTCGGACCGCGCCCGCGTAGTGGCGTAGAAAACCGGCACATGCGTCGAACGCATCCCTTCCGGGACGTTCCCGGCAAAGTCGAGCCGCGGATCCTTCAGGACTGCCGGAGTGGGCGCGAGATGGGGCTCGACCGAGGCGCAGCCGGCGAGCGCCGACAACAGGACCGCCATCAGCCATGCAATTCGAGTTCGCTTCATCTTGCCCCCGTCAATCTGTGGCGATCACCAGGTCAACCCGTGGCCCCCAGAATTTCAGAACATCGCGCCTTCTCCGCGGTTTCCTCTCATTGCCCGAGTAGCAATCCAATCGAGCTCAAGGCGACCCGGAAGTTACACAGCAGGTCAATGCTCCATTGGGCAAACGTGTATCGACTAGACGGTTCTCAGGGCTCGGTGTCATGCGTGGCGGCCCCTGCCTTTGCCGCGGCCTTCTTCGCCTTGCGCTCCGCGATCTTCTTCATCGCATCCTCATACGTGGTGAGCATCGTCTTCCCCGTCTCGATGGCGAAGATGATGAAGATCCCGACACTCAGGAACGTATAGGCCATGTGGAAGAACACCATCTCGGAACCGGCTGCGCTGGCGAGCGGACCGCTA